>CAZCWE010000455.1:1079-3423 GCA_964502285.1 uncultured Spirulina sp.
TCACCAGCCGCCCCCAGCCCCGCACCATCCCCTGAGCAATGGGCACAAACGCCAACAACACCACGCCCCCCATCCCCGTACTACAGACCACCCCGACCCCGACCCCATAGAGGGCAGCTTGGGCGGTCATGCGATTTCGGCCGAGGGTCGGGGGGGAGTTGGGCCGGTAGGTATCGGCGACCCAGGCGGCCCCGGCAGCGGTGGCGATCGCAAACAGGGCCGCAAAGGGAATATCCTGCGGATTAAAAAAACTATGGGCCCAAAACCGAGGCATCAACGCCAACACCACCGGGCCAAACCAGGCATAATCCCACCCCGTCACCATCGCCACCAGCACCGCCACCGCCCCGTAAGCCAAAAGCGCGACGCAGAACGTTAGCCAATGCTTAACCTGGATGCGGCGATAGATGGCTTGGGCGATCGCACGTTTTTCCGCGTCGGTTTCGATCGCGTCCGCATCGAACTCCACCACCGCCAAGGGGTTCCCCTCCCAGCCCTGCCGCACCCATTCCACCCCCTGATAGACCGCCTCCGCCACCCCATCAAAGCCCACCCCGTCGTAGCGAAACTCCGGGGGAATCTCGCGCCCCAACAACACCCGCGCCGCGTTGTATTTCACCGTGGCAATTTCCGTCCCCTCATCCCACGACACCCCATAATCTCCCACCGTCCCCACCCCAAGCCCCACCAACAACACGAAAATCGTGGCGAGTTTCAACAGGGGCGCGATCGGGCGCGGATTCAGGGAGGGAGGAGGGGTCAAGTGGTGGGTCAAGCTCAACAGAGCGATTTTACTCTGAATTTGGGGGGCTAAACGGCGCGATCGCCCATTCAGGATCGAGGCTCGATTGGGGTCATCGTCTTGCGGGGGGGCGAGGGCCAACGGGGCGCGATCGCATGGCTATCCACGCCGTAATAGTGCGCCGCTTGGAGCATTTTAAACTGGAGCCACTCGTAGCGATCCGGAACAGCGATCGCCTCTGGCCGTTGGCCTGCCACCCCCAGGGCCTGCCGTACTGATGCCGCCACCGCCCGCGCCAACAGCGGCGGCACAGAGTTGCCAATCTGGCGAAACCCGTGCCATTTCGTGACGTGGAACCGAAACCAATCGGGGTAGGAATGGAGGCGGGCGGCTTCGCGGACGGTGATGCAGCGGGGGGTGTGGTAGTGGATGGGGCGGGGCGAGGTGAAGGAGCCGCGACTGCTGGGCGTGCCGGCGCGGAGGGTGTTGCAAATGCCGTCGGGATCGAGGCGGAGGAAGCGGCTCACCCGGTCGAGGTGGCCGGGTCGGGTTTGGGCAAAACGAGCGATGGAGGTGGGGGTGTGGCGGGTGCGGATGCTGGCGGTGAGGGTGTGGGGGTTATACCGTCGGGGCGCGGCGTAGTTGTCCGGGTCGGGGGTGAAGCCGCGCAGTTGGGCGGCGTAGGCACTGGGGGAACCAAATTCGGCCGCGACAAAATCCTGCTCCCACAGGGCTTCATACTGGTTTACTTCGGGGAGATCGGCGATCGCATCGGCCACCGTTGGCCCTGGGGGGAGCGCGATCGCTCCGGTGATTGCGGTTGCCGGGCGGGTGGTGGGCGTGGGGTAGGTGAGGGGCGGGCAGTCGTGCCGATAGCCCAAGAGGAAGAGGCGTTGACGATGTTGGGGGACACCGAAATTCGCCGCGTTCAGGGTTTGGTAGGGGGTGACGACGTGATAGCCCTGGGCGGCAAAGTCCGCCACAATCTGCATCAGGAGAGCGTGCGATCGCTGAAAGGCCAACCCCGCCACATTTTCCATCACAAAATACTTGGGCCGCAACTCCCCCACCACCCGGCTAAACTGTCGCACCAATTGATTGCGCGGGTCTTGCTGCTGCCGTTTGCCAATAATCGAAAACCCCTGACAGGGCGGCCCCCCAAAGACCACATCAATATCCTGATTCGCCAAGCGCGAGTTGGCCCGCAGTTGCGCCCCCGTCACCGTGCTCACACTCTGGCAAAAAATCTTTGTGTGGGGAAAGTTAAACTGATGCACCGCACAATGGATCGGGTCAAGCTCCACCGCCGCCAGCACTGCAAAACCGGCCTGCTCAAACCCCAAGGCCAAACCGCCGACCCCCGCAAATAAATCTACAGCAATGGGTTGTTTCCGCTCGCTCACAATCCGGTTCTGTGTCGTTTCCGGGTTCACTGTAAAGTACAAATATCCCTGTTTGAGGATTCTGGCGGCAATATTTAAGAATTGATCAAAGGGAGGGAGCCTCTACTGTATGCATACTTCATCAATGTTGCCCTCATCCCCAGTCCCCCCTTCGGCTTCGCTCAGGGCAAGCCTTCGGCTTCGCTCAGGGCAAGCCTTC
>CAZCWE010000456.1:0-3409 GCA_964502285.1 uncultured Spirulina sp.
CCAAGATATCGAAGCCACGATTAAAGCCGTCCGGGGTAGCCAAAAAGTGACCGAACAGAACCCCGAAGAACAGTACGAAGCCCTGGCGAAATATGGGATTGACCTGACGGAACGGGCGCGGGCGGGGAAACTTGACCCGGTGATCGGTCGGGATGAGGAGATTCGCAGCGTGATTCAGGTGTTGTCGCGGCGGACGAAGAATAACCCGGTGTTGATCGGGGAGCCGGGGGTGGGTAAAACCGCGATCGCGGAAGGTCTCGCCCAGCGGATGGTGAATGGCGATGTGCCGGAATCGTTGAAAAATCGGCAATTGGTATCGCTCGATATGGGCAGCCTGATCGCGGGGGCGAAGTATCGCGGTGAGTTTGAAAATCGGCTGCGATCGGTGTTGCATGAGGTGACCCATTCCGATGGCGGCGCAATTTTGTTTATTGATGAGCTGCATACGGTGGTGGGGGCGGGCGATCGCGCCGGAGCTATGGACGCAGGGAACTTGCTCAAGCCAATGTTGGCGCGGGGCGAACTGCGTTGCATCGGGGCGACAACTCTGGATGAATATCGCAACCATATCGAAAAAGACCCCGCCCTTGAACGCCGCTTTCAACAGGTCTATGTGCGGCAACCCAGCGTTGAGGATACGATCTCGATTTTGCGGGGCTTGAAAGAGCGTTACGAAGTCCATCACGGCGTGAAGATTACCGATTCGTCCCTGGTGGCGGCGGCGACCTTGTCCCATCGGTATATTAGCGATCGCTTCCTCCCGGACAAGGCGATCGACCTGGTGGATGAAGCCGCCGCCCGGCTCAAGATGGAAATCACCTCCAAACCCATGGAGTTAGAAAGCCTCGACCGGCGGATCATGCAATTGCAGATGGAAAAACTGTCCCTCGAAGGCGATCCCACCTCCAAAGACCGCCAGGGCCGCATTAATCAAGAAATTACCGACCTCGCAGCTAAGCAAACCGGCCTCTCTGCCCAATGGGAAGCCGAAAAGCAGATGCTCGACGAGATCAACACCCTCAAAGAAAAAGAAGATAAACTGCGCCTCCAAGTGGAACGCGCCCTGCGGGATTACGACCAAAACCGCGCCTACCAACTCAAATTTGAGCGGGAACAACTCCAACAAGAGCGCGAAGCCAAGGAAGCGGAATTTCTCGAACGCCAAAACCAAGGCAGTGCCCTCCTGCGCGAACAAGTCACCGAGGGGGATATTGCCGATGTGGTGGCCCGCTGGACGGGCATTCCGGTGACGCGCTTGATGGAGTCGGAAAAACAAAAGTTATTGCAACTCGAAGGGCAACTTCACGAGCGGGTGATCGGCCAAGATGAGGCCGTTTCTGCTGTTTCGGCGGCGATCCGGCGGGCGCGGGCGGGGATGAAGGATCTCAACCGTCCCATTGGCTCATTCCTGTTTATGGGGCCGACGGGGGTGGGTAAAACGGAATTGGCGCGGGCGATCGCAGCTCTCCTCTTCGATAGCGATGATGCGATGGTGCGCCTTGATATGTCGGAATACATGGAGAAACACACCGTCTCGCGGCTGGTGGGTGCGCCCCCCGGCTATGTCGGCTACGAAGAAGGCGGCCAACTCACCGAAGCCGTCCGCCGTCGCCCCTATTCCGTCGTGCTGCTCGATGAAGTGGAAAAAGCCCACCGTGATGTGTTCAACATCCTGCTGCAAATCCTCGATGATGGGCGCGTCACCGATTCCCAGGGTCGGGCGGTGGATTTCCGCAACACGATTATTGTGATGACCAGCAACATCGGCAGCGATGTGATTCTTAGCAATGCGATCGCAACCCCCCGCCCCGTCAAACAGGAACTCGATCGCAAACTCCGCCAACGCATCGGCCAACTCCTCCAAGCCCAACACCAAAGCCTGCTCCAAGTGGGAACACAACTCGATGAAGCCGTCACCCCCCAAGAGGTGGAAGCCCTGATCCACGACATCATCGCCGAGATGGTTCCGGAGAGCGATCGCACCCCCTCAACCGCCAAGAGCACCGTCGGCGGCAGTAAAGACATGGACGAACTGCTGCGGGGCTATTTCCGCCCGGAATTCCTCAACCGCATTGACGAGCGCATTGTCTTTAAACCCCTGCTGCGGGAAGAATTGCGGCAAATCGTCTCGATCCAACTCCAGCGCATCCGCAAACTCCTCGACGAGCAAAGCATCACCCTCGAACTCACCGAAGCCGCCAAGGATCACCTCGTCGAAGCAGGCTACGATCCCGTCTACGGAGCGCGTCCCCTGAAGCGAGCGATCCAGCGCGAACTGGAAAACCCGATGGCGACGAAAATCCTCGAAAATACCTTTGGGGAAGGGGATACGGTGCGCGTTGATTGTGTCGCACAGGAACTAGTCCTCACCAAGCTGGCCAGCAGCCCCCCCATTCCCACAACCGCCGAAATCGAACCCACCCCAGACGAGGAATTAACCGATCCACTCACCCCGGAAGTGGTCTCTCCCGCCGTGGAGGAAGCCGCACCCGACCCAGAACCGGAGGAGGACGCAACTCCGGTGCAAGCGGAAATTGTCAGCGATGATGAGGGGATTTTATTTTAATTAACAAAGGGGAAGAAATGCCTCGCTCTGCTGTACAACAGGGAAAGACCAACGCAATCACACGATTAGGAGTAATGCAGCGGTGAAATATGAGATCCGCTATAAACCCGCCTTTGCCGCCATCTTCATTACCCTTGATCCGGGGGAACGAATTATTGCCGAAGCCGGAGCCATGGCCAGTATGGATGCGGGGTTGACGATGACCACCCAATTTAGCGGCGGTCTGATTCCCGCCCTGCTCCGCGCCGGATTTGGCGGTGAAACCCTCTTTACCAATACCTTTATCAATCGCACCGATGGCCCCCTGAATCTCGTTCTCACCCAATCGATCATTGGCGATATGGAAGTGATTCAACTCGACGGCCAACAGCAGGCCGCCCTCTGCTTGCAACCGGGGGCCTATATCGCCAGCACCGCCCGGATTAAGCTGGGGGTGAAGTGGGCGGGGTTTAACAGTTGGTTAGCGGGGGAGGGCTTGTTTAAGCTGCAAGTGGAAAGCAACGGCAAGGGCTTGGTCTTTTTCGGGGCCTATGGCGGCTTGACGAAACGCCAAATCAGCCAAGATTTTATTGTGGATTCGGGGCATCTTGTTGCCTATGAACCACAAATCAAGCTGAATGTCCGTTTTGCGAAGGGCATTATCGGCTCGCTGACCTCTGGGGAAGGGTTGGTGAATCACCTCAAAGGGACGGGGGTGATTTATCTGCAATCCCGCAGTGTGGATGGGTTGGTGCGCTTCCTCCGTCCGAAGTTGAGATAAATGTCAGGAGTTAAACAGGATGGAGATTGAATTACTACATCAACCCGATAGTGCGATCGCAAAAATAACCCTGATCGGCGGTG
>CAZCWE010000457.1:0-3405 GCA_964502285.1 uncultured Spirulina sp.
CAGGCTCCCCGCTTCGAGGAAATACACCAGTTGATAGAACCCGCCGCGCAAGCCGGGTTGACTGCTGCGCTGGGCGAGTTTCAACCCCGCCCAATAGCGGCCCGGACTCTGGAACAAGAGGGCGAGGTGATCTTGAATCAGTTGGGGCAGTTTCGGGGGCAAGAGGTAATGGGTGCGATCGCACTCCTGACGCTGCTCCTCCCCCACCAACTGCGCCGCATTCGGTCGCCGCACCGCAAAGGTTTTCACCTCCAAGCCGCGATCGCGCAGGGCAAAAATTTCCCGCTGAATAAAGGTATCCGTTGCCCGTGGATAGGTTCCCGTTAAATAGCCAATCCGCATCTCGTCACCACCTTAATTGAGCACAGTGTTGTTGTCTGCAATTCATCTGCATCAGTCGTCTTAATCTTAGGGGGATCTCTCAACCCTGAGAACACCCTCACGCCATCATGCCCGCCACAGCCGATCCCCCCACCAACGCGAGGATATTTACACCCTTTCCCCGTCCGTCTCTCGCTCATTTTCCACCCCATCCTCCCCATGACCCGGAGTGAAATCTTGGCCCAAGTCGGAAAAACCGAACCGAACCCAGAGAATCGCTCTGTTATCCTAGTCAAGAGCAATAGACAGACCAAACACCGGGCGCGAGGAGATCGAAGTTTATGGCTTCAACCGACTTCAAGGACTACTACGCCACATTAGGCGTGACCAAAACAGCCACCGCAGAAGACATTAAAAAAGCCTTCCGCAAACTTGCCTTGAAGTATCACCCCGATCGCAACCCCGGTGATCAAGCCGCCGAAGCCCGCTTCAAAGAAGCCAGCGAAGCCTACGAAGTGCTCTCCGACACTGACAAACGGCGCAAATACGATCAATTTGGTCAATATTGGAAACAAGCCGGCGCACAACCCGGCGGCAGTCCCTACGGCCGCGGCAGCACCAACGTCGATTTTGGCGGCTTTGATTTTGGTCAGTACGGCAGCTTTGAAGAATTTATCAATGATCTCCTCGGCGGCATGGGTGGCAGCACCCGCACCCGCACCACCCGCACCGCCAGTCCGGGCACAGGCTATCGCTCCACCACCGGCTTCCGCACCGAGTACCAAAGTACACCCAGGGGCGGCGGGGTCAGCGAGGCGAATCTTAAACTCACCCTGAGCGAAGCCTTTCGGGGCGTACAGAAGCGGCTCAACCTCAACAGCGAAATTATTGATGTGCGGATTCCGGCGGGGGCGAAACCAGGGAGCCGGGTGCGGGTGCGGGGCAAGGGGATGATTGACCCGATGACGCGCCAACGGGGAGATCTGTACTTGAATGTGACGATTGATCCCCACAGTTTTTTCAGTTTTGACGGGGATAATTTAACCTGTGAAGTGCCGATTAGCCCGGATGAGGCGGTGTTGGGCGGCTCGATTGATGTGCCGACCCCCGACGGCCAGGTGTCGATGAAGATTCCGCCGGGGATTCGCACCGGGCAAACCCTGCGCTTGCGGGGGAAAGGCTGGACGAGTCCCAAAGGCGATCGCACCGACCAACTCGTTAAAATCATCATCACCACCCCCGCCAACCCCAGTTCCCTCGAAAAGGAATATTACGAAAAACTTCGCAACGCCCGCAGCACCAGCCCCCGCACCCACCTCGACCAAATCCGCCTCTAGCCTTGCTTGCTCACCCACGATTCACGCCCTTTGCAAACACCATGGAAAAACGCAGCATCATCGAACTTCTCCGCCACGGTCAACCGGATCAGAGTGTCACGATTCAGGGCTGGGTGCGCACCAAACGGGAGTTAAAGGGATTCGCCTTTATGGAGGTTAATGATGGCTCGGCGTTGGCGAATCTTCAGGTGGTGATTGATGGCAGTTTTCCGGACTATGACGCGGTGCTAAAACAGATCACCATCGGCGCGTCGGTGTCGGTGAGCGGCAGGTTAAAAGCCTCCGAAGGCAAGGGACAGCGGATCGAGTTAGTGCCGGAATCCCTGGCTGTGGTGGGCGGCTCTGACCCGGAAACCTACCCGTTGCAGAAAAAACGCCATTCCTTTGAGTTTTTGCGCGAGATTGGCCATCTGCGATCGCGCACCAATACCCTCGGTGCGGTGTTCCGGGTGCGCAACGCCTGCGCCCGCGCCATTCACGACTTTTTCCAATCCCGTGGCTTTCTCTGGGTGCATACGCCCCTGATCACCACCAACGACTGCGAAGGGGCGGGGGAACTGTTCCACGTCACCAATTTTGACCTGGGCAATGTGCCGAAAACGGACGCAGGCGCGATCGATTTTAGCCAAGACTTTTTTGGCAAACCCGCCTATCTCACCGTGAGCGGCCAACTCGAAGCCGAAGTGATGGCCCTCGCCTTTAGCAATGTCTACACCTTTGGCCCCACGTTCCGGGCGGAAAATTCCAACACCTCCCGCCACTTGGCTGAGTTTTGGATGGTGGAGCCGGAAATGGCCTTCTGTGACCTAATCGGCAATATGGATCTGGCCGAAGCGTTTTTAAAACATATTTTTAACTACGTCCTCGACACCTGCCCGGAGGATATGGAGTTTTTCAATCAACGTATTGACAAGTCCGTGCTGGCAACGGCGGACAATATTATTAACAACGAGTTCGAGCGGATTACCTACACCGAAGCGGTGCAATATTTGGAGAAGTGCGATCGCACCTTCGACTATCCCGTTTCCTGGGGGTTAGATCTCCAATCCGAACACGAACGCTATCTCGCCGAAGACCTCTTTAAAAAGCCTGTCATCGTCACCGACTACCCCACAGAAATCAAAGCCTTTTATATGCGCCTCAGTGATGACGGCAAAACCGTCGCCGCCATGGACATCCTTGCCCCGAAAATCGGCGAAATCGTCGGCGGCTCCCAGCGCGAAGAACGCCTCGACATCCTCGACCAACGCATCCAAGCCGCCCAAATGCCCCTCGATGATCTCTGGTGGTATCGCGACCTCCGCCGCTACGGCAGCGTACCCCACGCCGGGTTTGGCCTCGGCTTTGAGCGCGTCGTCCAGTTCATGACCGGCATGGGTAATATTCGCGACGTGATCCCCTTCCCCCGCAGCCCCCTCAGCGCGGAGTTTTAACCCCAGTTCACGCCCGCCACCCTTACCGAGGCTCAGGACATTCACGAGCGGGGGCCTGGTTTGCGATCGCCCTGGACAGAATGCTGAGGACATCTGGAAATTGCGCCCAACGGAGCCAGCCCCTGGCCTGTCCCCACTGAACGGCGTGCGGCGATATTTTGCTGGGAAATTCATCCGGGTTCAAAATTCTCTGCTAACGTCGTGATATAGCAGTAGCCAGAAGCGTTAGGACATCTAACATTTCTTTTTAATCAAACGAGATTATTGAGGGCTGAGGGTCGTCGAAGCCCGGCCGCTTACCCTTCGACTCCGCT
>CAZCWE010000458.1:0-3397 GCA_964502285.1 uncultured Spirulina sp.
CGGAGGTTACGGGCGCGGCCGAGATAGACGTGCTGCATCGCCCGTTGGGGTTGGGGCGTGTTGACATGGATGAGGACGCGAATGCAACGCTCCAGACTGCCCGCAATGTGAAGTTGCTGCACATCCAAGAGCGCCACATGATCCCAAGTGGCGCGTTCGCGGGCGATCGCCGCCGGAAAAATCGCATCGAGATCACGGGTCATCGTAAAAATGGCGCTGATTGTTTCGTCGGGATCAAGCTCGTTACGGGCTTCGATTTCGTCAATCAACTCCCGCACCGCTGCACGAATGGCATCCACTGTGTTGTGTTCGGTGGTGGTTGCCCCCCGAATTGCCCGCACTTTCCACTCCACGATTGATTCCTCCAGATATCGCAATTAAGCCTACGGCCGATAGAGCCAGAGCGCTTGCCCCGCTGTAGCCAGTTCAAATTCTACCCAATCTAGGGATGCCCCTAAGCGAGATTTCGGGCGGTTGGTTTGCCCCGATAACAGGCGGGTGAGGATGGGCTTTTTCTCTTCGATGTTGACCAGCTTGGCTTTATCCGGGTCGAGTTCTGCCCATTCTGCCAGCCAACAGCGGGCCTCTTCTTCCGTGCCCAGCCGATCAACAAGTCCCAAGTCCAAGGCTTGTTGCCCGGTAAACACGCGCCCATCCGCAAAGGATCGGACAACATCTGCATCCAGGTTACGACCCTCCGCCACGGTCATCACAAACTGTTGATAACTTGTATCAATCAAGTCCTGCAAAATTTGCGTTTCTTCGGGGGTCGATTCTCGGTCAAAGGCGAGAATATCCTTGTAGGGGCCGGATTTGACGGTTTTAAAGGACACGCCAATTTTATCCAACAGCCGCTCCAGATTATTCCCCCGCAAGATCACGCCAATACTGCCGGTAATCGTGCCAGGATTGGCCACAATGTGATCCGCACCCACCCCAATATAGACCCCACCGGAGGCGGAAATATTGCCAAAACTGGCGATCACCTTCACCCCCTTGCTGCGAATCCGTTTGAGGGCGTGATAGATTTCTTGAGAATCGCCCACCGTGCCGCCAGGGGAGTCGATGCGGAGGAGGAGGGCGGGATATTTTTCGTCTTCTACGGTTTTCAGCGCTTTGAGAACTCGTTTCCGGGTTTCTGACGCGATCGCACCCGTGATTTCAATCCGCGCAATTTGTTTACGCTTGTTCGGCTTAAACGGCCAGATCATAGTGCGTTGCTCGTGGTTAATCGTCGATATGGACGTTCATTATACCCCTCAGTCCTGAGCCGTAACGGCGATCGCACCCTAGGACTCCACCCCCCGCCCGTCATTTTGTTAACAAAACTACATCAATGATTACAATGGGAACGACGCTTGGCTGCTCAATCACGACCTCCCATGTCCGCAAAATCTCTTCCCGCTGCTCCCTCAACTCTGTTTCCCCTCGTTCTGATTGCCCCCTTTTTCCTCTGGGGCACTGCCATGGTTGCGATGAAGGGGATTATGCTCCACACCACGCCGCTGTTTGTGGCAGGAGTGCGTCTCGTGCCCGCCGGGTTGCTCGTCTTGGGTTTAACCGCCGTGTTGAAACTAGAACAGCCGAAAACCTGGCGGGCGTGGGGGTGGATTGCCCTGTTTGCCTTACTCGATGGCTTGATGTTTCAGGGGTTTTTAGCTGAAGGGCTGTTACGCACGGGAGCAGGGTTAGGCTCGGTGATGATTGATTCGCAGCCGATTGTGATCGCGCTGTTGTCGAGTTGGTTGTTTGGTGAGTTGATTGGCCTATGGGGTTGGCTCGGTTTGGGGATTGGGGTGCTGGGGATTAGTTTGATTGGCGTGCCGGCGGATTGGTGGGCGGGGCTGCTCAAGGCGGAATCGAGCGCGATCGCCTTGCAATGGGACGCATTATTTAACAATGGCCAATGGTTGATGTTTCTCGCGTCCCTGTCCATGGCATTGGGAACCGTGAGTATTCGTTACGTCAGTCGCCATGTTGATCCGGTGGTGGCCACGGGCTGGCACATGATCCTCGGCGGTGTGCCGCTGTTTGTGATGTCGGGGCTGTGGGAAACGGAGCAATGGGCGGCGTTGACGGGGCCCGATTGGCTGGCGTTGGCCTATGCGACGGTGTTCGGCAGTGCGATCGCCTATGCCCTTTTCTTTTGGATCGCATCGAGCGGCAACCTCACCAGTTTTACCTCCCTCACCTTTTTAACCCCGGTGTTTGCCTTGGTGTTTAGCCACCTGCTCCTGACCGAAGTGTTAAACGCCGTGCAATGGTGGGGGGTGGTGTTAACCTTGGTGAGTATTACGTTGATCAATCAACGGGATGGGCTGGCCCAGTGGACAGCGGCGAAACTGGCACCAACTCTGCCAGAGCAGCAGCCGTCCCAAGTCCCTGCTAAAGTTGAAGGAGACAGCCCTTGAGATGACTTGATCCTGCTTGGTTGCATGGTACGTTCTTGCCCACAATTGATTCTGTTTTTGCCCTCATTCCGGATCAGGGTGAGTCAAACGGTGCATCATGGTTGGACTCCGTCCACTTTTAACCGCAGCCCGTTGTAGTTCATCATGTTAAAGCTTTCCTTTGTGTTGAGACGCGGTGGGTGGGTTGGCGCGATCGCCGGTCTCGCCCTCTGGAGTGATGCCGCCGGATTGCCCCTCAGTTTTGCCCCGCCTCACGAGGCGATCGCCGCTCCCGTCATCGCCCAAGCAGACGACGCGCCCCCGCCGCCCCCCGACAATCCTGAGGCTGAATCCGATAATCCTGCAACGGAATCTGAGGCGAGCGATCGCCAGCTTCAGCTTGGCTCCGAAGGCGATGTAGTCAAAGAACTGCAAGAACGCCTCACCGATTTTGGTCATTACGACGGGGACATTTCCGGGTCTTACGATGCCGCCACCGAAGCCGCCGTCAAAGCCTTTCAGGAGGAAAACGACCTCGAACCCACAGGCATTTTTGACATCGACACCTTTGAAGCCCTCAAAGCCCAACAAGAAAACGCCAACCCAGACCAAGAGGACTCCCCCGGATTTTTCGCCAAACACCGCACCCGCCTCCTAATCCTCGCCGTGGGAATTGTTGGGCTGTCGGGGTTTGGCGGCATCATTTATCTGCTCTGGCGATTTGTCAATGGCCCGGATGACCCAGACCCCAGCACCGAGGCTCCGCCCCATCGCCCCCTGGTGACCACCTCCTCGCCTGCGATCGCGCCCCCCACCCACAACGGCAGCGCCAAATTCACCAGCATCAACACCATCAACCTCACCCCCACCCCGCCAACACCCCCGCCGTCTGCCACCATTCCCCTCCACAAGCCCCCCCTCGATCCTCTCCCTGAACCGGAGGATCTCGACCCGCTGCCGCATCTTGACCCCGATCCCCTCCCCGATCCCCTCATTGACGATGAATT
>CAZCWE010000459.1:0-3387 GCA_964502285.1 uncultured Spirulina sp.
GTTGCTGCTTGATCCCAGAATCCCCCGTTTTCTAAACGGGGGAGTAAGTCAATCTAAATCCCTCTCCCAGTGTGGGCTACCGCTTATACACAAACTGCGACCCAAGTTCTCACACTCTCGTCGATCCCCCCAGCCCCCCTTTGTTAAGCTACTGCTTATGCACAAACCTCTCTCAAGAGCCTACGCCATCCTTCAATCCCCCCTAGCCCCCCTTTTCAAGGGTGGGAACTCGATCAAAGTCCCCCTTTTGAAGGGGGATTTAGGGGGAGCGATCGCAACTTAGGTCAGTATGGGGGGACATCCTTCGTCTCATCGTTTCAGATTGATGCCAGATTGGATTGTTATTCATTGCGTTTCTGATTTGCGTTCTGACTATTTTTCCATTTTGTGTATGAGCAGTAGCCCTGCTTGGGAGAGGGATTTAGGGTGAGGGCTTCTCTAACTGGGATGTTTCCAGGCGTTTGGAGTGGCTGTCAGCAGCAGCGGAGCGGGAGAGGAAATGGCGCAGGCGCATCAGGGTGACGGTTTGGCCCAGGGCAATGGGTAGGAGGGTGACCCCTTCGAGGCGGGATTGTACCCAACCGTCGCCCCAATACCATTCGTGGAAGCCATCGATGCCGCGACTGAGGATGAGGCGCAGACTTTCGGGGGTGGCGACATCGACGTAGTGGTCAATTGCGATCGGGCCAGTCCAGGCGGTGAACGTCACGCCGGCTGTGAGGGGGTTGGGTAAGTGGGTTTCGATGCGTTGGGGAAACAACCAGCGGCGGAATTGATCGGGGTTCTGGAGACTGGCCGCGATCGCGGCTTGGGATGCGTCCAGTTCAATGCGGAGGCAGCTTTTCTGGTAGTGACCGAACATGGGGGGGGTGGGGGTGAGGGCCAGGGGTCTTAGACCTTTATTATAGGCTCTCTAGGTTTGAGGACACCCTAGGGAAAGGCGCGTGTCGATGCCGGTTTGGGCGTTTGTGCCCGTGGCGATCGCACAGAGTTGCCGCATCTGTTTGCCATCGAGGAGGGCATCGGTGAAGTCTGCACCTGCGATCGTCACATCATCGAGAATCGCCCGCAAAAAGAGGGTTTCATGAAAGACCGCATTGGTGAGATCGGCCCCGGTTAAATCGGCCTTGTCTACCATGCCATAGCTAAAATTTGCGCCGCGCAAGTTGGCATGATTCAAGCGTGATGAGCTAAAAATTGACCCCTGCACGTCGGCATTGCTGAAATCCGTTTCTTCTAAATGGGCGAGGGCAAATTCCGCCGATCGCATCGTCTGCCCGGAAAAGTCTTTGCCCCGCAATTCTGCCCCCGTGAACGACAGGGGCGGATCATAGTATTTATACGCCTGGGCCAGGGCGGGCATTGTCCCGCACCACCACAGCCCCACCACCCACAACAGCAGTAGTAAACGCTTGAGCATGGTAGACGATCCTCCTTCGGGGGTTGATTGTGTTCATTATGGCTGATGGTGGCCGGTGGAACTCTCCTGAGGGTGGCCCTTAGATCCGAAAAATGGAATACAGTTTTAGAGGTAAGGTCAGCTATGACAATTGTGGGGCAAGTGGTGCGATCGCTGTCGATCAGTTTTTTAGGTGTTGTCGTTGTGGGGACTATGGCCCTGTCGTTGCCGATGCAGCGATCGCACCGTGACCCCAATCACCTCATCCCCGCCGCCGGGGCCCAACTGGCCCAACGTTCCGCCACCGGCTTCATCTGGCCCACCACGGGGACAATCTCCCAACAATTCCACCGCTACCATGAGGGCCTCGACATTGCCGGGCCCATCGGCACGCCGATCCTTGCTGCCCAAGCCGGGGAGGTGATTCTTTCCGGGTGGGATGAGTGGGGGTTAGGCTATGCGGTGGAACTGCGCCATCCGGACGGGAGCCGCACGGTTTACGGGCATAACAGTCGGCTGATGGTGCGGGTGGGGCAACGGGTGGAACAGGGGCAAATCATTGCAGAGATGGGCAGCACGGGCAATTCCACCGGGCCCCATTTGCATTTTGAATATTATCCCGACAGTGTGACCGCCCAGAATCCGTTAGTCCAATTACCGGCCCTCGTGGCGGGGCGGATTCCGGCTAATCCACCCCAGGGCGATCGCTGTCCCGGCACGGCGTTGATCGACGGTGAAACCCAGAATTTCCGGGTGCAAATCTGTCAGATCGGGGCGCAACTTTGGTATTTCGGCCAGGCTAAAACCGCGCCTTATCATTCGATTTGGCTGCCAGCGGTGTTTAACGGCTCCCATTACCAAGCGCGGAATGGCCAATTTATCTATCAAGTGGATGGCGATCGCCTCCAAGTGTTTGAGAATCAATATCGCATCCGCCAGGAACGGTTGTTGCGCTCCTCCTGAGTCATTCCCTGCCCCTTGTGGATCGTCGCCCCCGTTGAGAAACTGGGGGCGTTTCGCATCACAAATCGTAAATTCTCCGTTCCAGTGGGGCGATCTTGCCGTACAACGGTAGACAGAACCGACCACATCGGGACGATCTCTGCTGTCGATCAATAGACTCGGCGATCGCCCGTCCGATCTTTCCTCAACCCCAGGATTGAGGGATTGCCAAGCTCGGTTGGAGCGATAAAATCGGAACAATTCCGATCGATTCAATTATTTTTTTTCAGTATTGCAAGGAGACCATTGTGGACGCACTCGCTTATACCCATTCCTACGCTTCCCACGAAGCCAACACCGGCATTGAATACGATTTCAGCGAAGTCGATTTTTTTGAATGGGCCAAGGCTCCTAGTGCCCCGTGGTTAAAACTGTTGGCTGTTGGGGTGCTTGTCGCCTCCATTAGTGCGATCGCCCCCGCCGCCGTTGCCCAGATCCAAGTTGACACCCCCAGCGGCCGCTGCCTCAACGCCCGCACCGGCCCCAGCACCCAATACGCCGCGGCCCTTTGCGTCACCGAAGGCGCAACCCTCAAACCCGTCGTCGAAACCAAAGGCGACTGGCTCAAGCTCTCTAGCGGCCGTTGGGTCTACGGCCCCTACACCACCTACGGCAAAGCTGCCCCCACTTCCACCGCCACCGGCAACCGGCTGCGCAAAGTAGACACCCCGCAAGGAAGCTGCCTCAACGCCCGCACTGGCCCCGGCATTCAATACGCCGCCGCGATGTGTGTGCGCGAAGGTGCGCCCCTCAAAGCCGTCACCCAAATCCAAGGCGATTGGCTGCAACTCTCTAGCGGTCGCTGGGTCTACGGCCCCTACACCGCCCCCATCGCCGCCGCTCCCCCCGCCAACACCGGCGGCCGTACCATCCTCCTGATGGGGTCACGGGGCGACACCGTGAAAGCCGTCCAAACCAAACTTGTCGAACTCAAATACGGCATCGGCCCCGCTGGCATTGACAGCATCTACGGCCCGGATACCAAG
>CAZCWE010000460.1:0-3377 GCA_964502285.1 uncultured Spirulina sp.
CTTGCCCTGAGCTATGTCGAAGGGGCGAGGCTTGAAACCCATTGGTTTTGGTCAGTCCATCGTGGCTTTAGCCCGGTGAGGATGTCAACTATTCTCTCTAAATTGATGACCCAAGTTGATTTTTGGGGCATGGTGGGGGAAGTTTGTCAGTCAATCGGGCTGTGTCCCTGAAGTAATAATGCTAAATCTTTTAACCTCTGTCTGGTCGAAGCAATATAAGACCGCGATCGCTTGTCTGAGCCTTGCGCCTTTGGTGCTGAGCTGTGCTGCTGCGGATGTTGCCGAGCCACCGTCTGAGCCTGCCGCTAGCGATGCCGTAGAAGAAACGGTGGTGGCCGAAGAATCACCGGCTCCCCAGCCCGATCCGGCTCCAAGCGAGGCAGCCGTCAGCAGTAGCCCGCAGTCTGCCCCGCCGGACGAGAATCAGCTTGTCGATCTAGAGTCGGGAATGCAGTATGCTGACGCTCGCGATCGCCTCCTTGAGGCGGGCTGGGTTCCCGCAGAAGGGCCAGAACCTGCGGGCGGGGTTGAGCGGATGGCCTATGATGCGGGTTTTACGGAAGTTGCGAGCTGTGCCGGGACTGGGCTGGGTCAGTGCCGCTTTGACTTTTTCCATCCCGATGAACAGAAATCCCTGGCGGTGATTACCTATGGTGGTTCTCAGCTAGAAGTGGGGGATTGGGATATTCAATCCACTGTGGCCGCAGCGCCCGCGAATAGCAGTGCAGCGGCAGAGGTGCAGAATGTCATTCCGATGCAGTTCCAGGGTGAGTGGAATGGCTTAGAGTTTTGTGAGACACAAGGCAGTGATGGGCGGTTGGAAATCGGGCTCAATCGCATCCAATTCTATGAATCCTTCGGCAATGTGCAGGAGGTGATCACCCAAGGCGATTTGAAGATGACGGTGACGGCGGAATATAGCAGTGAGGGATCAACCTTCACCCGGACGGATTCCTTTGAGCTATCGAGCGATCGCGCCACCTTGACCCATATCGAGACTGGCTCGGTGCGCGACCGTTGCCCTAGTTAGGCGGGAGTGGCGATCGCAATACAAGCGGGGGATGGTATTGCGATCGTCGCCGTACTCCCCAACTCCTCAACCCCACAGAGTCGCCAGCGGCTTGATGTGTCGCGGGTTGGTGGGTTGCCGATAGCGGTGCTGGCTACAGTTTTGGGGCGCGATCGGCACAAGATCAAGGACAGGTGGGGGCTTAGTTGTTGCAAGAGTTTTCGGGAAGGTAGTCAGTTCTTCATAGTTATTAAGCTGTGGTGGGCCGTGCCTACCGCAGCTTAATTAAATTTCCATAGATGGATTCAAACGATACCGCTCATAAAAATCGAACTGATCAATTACATTATCAACCATCTTCATCCAGATCAATTTTCCGTAATGGTTGAGACTGATCAATCGGCGAATTTCACTAGCTTCCTCCTCAGCCATACCGAATGTTTGAGCCATTTTATTATGTAGTTTTATTTCGGAGGGGTGAATGACATGATCAGCAACTGCTATTTCCCAAGCTGTACAGAGTATGAGGCGATGCTTAATACGCTCCATATCACTTTGACTACAGTTTAGATTACGATATTTATCATCGAAAAGAATATCAGATTTCATGATTTCATCAAAATCCGAGTGTTCTGACATTTCTTTTATAAGTAGATTTCGCTCATTTTCCTTGATTCCAGCTTGGACAATAAATCGATGAATCATTATTTTCTCTTGTTCTGAAAACTCATCATCAACCCAAGCCATTGGCAGTGATGCTCTCATAATATCTGTCAGAAATTGACTCATTTTAGTTGCATTCTGCTCGTTATTTTTTTCAGATATAGCGCTGTAAATTCCAAGACAAGCTAAACACCCTAATCCGGCAGGAATCGCCACTGTTAATAATGAGTAAGCAGTTGCACTAACAGCAATACCAGAGGAAATGCCAAAGAATGCTTGCACTGATGTCCAAATGGAAGCCTTGACAAAAATTGCTGAAGCCAAGGCTGATGCTGATACACCCGATGTTGTTCCCATAAGAGCAGAAGATCCACCAGTGATTAGATTTTGTAGCCATTCAGAGTGATCATTAAAACTCACTAACCGCAATGACTGTTGTTCTTGGTAGCCCTCTGCTCCCCGCACAATATACAACTCAAGCGACTCTAATGCTTTATTGACATATTTTTGGAAAAAATTTGAATCAAAGTTGATACCTTGCTGATTCCCTTTTTTGTCAATATTTTCACTACTTTGACGAATAAAGTCCCGAATCTTGCTCCAATACTTATCAAAAACCCCTTTCATTTCTTCGATATCTTGGCGAATATCCTCACTTTTACCTTGAGTCTTCCTCAAAAAATACTCTTTATTGAGTTCAAAAATAATATCCATCAAGGTCAGAGCGACAACAACTGCAATCACCAATGCAATTGTCCCCATTGTTGCCCCAATGAGAGGAATTCCCGTCCACGGGATTAGAGAGTAACTGATGCAAGTTAGGATAGTCGCAAGCATGAGGAGTCCGCCATTAAGAATTTTTCTCTCTTTTGATTCAGGATCTGCATCTGCATAAAGAGTAAGCAATAGGCGAAAGTAGGCAGGAATTTTTGGAAGGCGAATTAAAGCAAACTGTGCAATTCCCACTAAAACAGGAAGCAACAATGAAAACAAAGTACTTAGTACAGGAACAACAAACTGTACAATAAGTGCTAGTAAAGCAGACATGATCTTAACTATTGTAAGAAGTGCTGCGATTATATTACATTACTCTCCGTTCTAAAATCAGTTAAATGTCATTAAGATTAATGGATGTATTTTGCAGGGTTAATCATGGGATTAATGTAGATCAATGTTTCGTTAAACTACTTACTTTGTAAGTCGCAGAGTGGGCAATGCCCACCACAAAAATTTCGCTCTAGTACGATCGCTGCTCTCGTAGGGTGTGTTAGCAGTGGATGAATTCGTCAAGAATATAGATAATTTCCGCTCCTGCGTAACGCACAAAATCCCTTACGAAAGTTCACACGGAACCATAGCCGCCGCCGGGAGTTGCGATCGCAAGACAATCCCCCGCTTGGATTGCGATCGTCGCCGTACTTCCCAACTCCTCTGACAATGCCCTGATTGATTTTGTGGTAGCAACTGTTTTGTACAGTTTTCCGGTGCGCCCATCTTTCTGGGGTGGCGTTTCTGGTGAAACAGGATGAAGCTTCGGAGGTAGTACAAGTAGGACTTCTCCGTTTTATGGCTGAGATGCCGAAAACGGGCAGTTTGACGAACGCAGTCAAGAAGCTTGGGTGCTGTGGTGTTTCCATCGCATTTACTTTCATTGCGGTCTAACCTGAATTATTCACCAGTTGCTGTAATCCTTGCTGGCTGGACA
>CAZCWE010000461.1:0-3361 GCA_964502285.1 uncultured Spirulina sp.
ACAAACCAGGTTTGCGAGTAGCGCGCATCATGAACATAAAACTGAACGTGATGAATCTGCATTCGTTCTGACCTCATCCGGCGATGTTTGCCTGTATTTTAATGGAATTGCTTTTGCGTTTCGGGATTGCCCCCGATAAAATCGATGGATAATCATTCACCCAACTATGACCCAACCTGCGCCTGATACTCCCGCCACTACACCCCTGCGCTGTCTCACCGGGGCGGTGATCGCGGGCTCCCTCGGTACGGCTCTCTATTTCCTCACCTGTAATATCGCCAACACCTTTGCCGCCAAGCCCCTGCCGACGGTGAATGCCACGGCGGCCAATCTCGCCGTGGCCGTGCGTACCCTCGTGGTGGGAGTCGCTACACTGGGGACATCTGTTTTTGCGATCGCCGCCGTCGGCCTGCTCGCGTTAGCGGTACAGCTCCAATTCACCCGTCAACAGCAGCCGTAACATGTCGTCCCAGCAGTTTCAAGCCGCCTACGAGAATTTACATAATCTAGGGATGCTCTTGGTGCAGTTCTTGCAAAATCTCCGCGCCAAGCAAGTCGCCCCCGAAGCTGACCGCTCCGGCCTCCGCAGCCTTGAAACTGACATCGAGCACACCCTCCACGCCCTCCAAGAACAACGCTACCAAGTCGCCGTCATCGCCGCGATGAAGGCCGGCAAAAGCACCTTCCTCAACGCCCTGATCGGGGCCGATGTCCTGGCCTCAGAAACCGAATCCTGCACCGTTTGCCGCACGGAAATTAAACCCATCGCCGCCGGGCAAATCCCCTACCTGCTCGAATATCGCGAAACCGAACGCCACCCCGTCACCATTGCCCAAGGCGATTCCCACTTCATTCGCCAGCAATTTCTCCAACGCACCCATCTAATCCGGGCCACGGGCAACCGCGATCGCACCACCCGCTTCGAGCTTTATCACCCCATCGCCGCCCTCGATCACTACACCTGTCTCAACGGCTTCACCCTCGTTGACACCCCCGGCCCCAACGAATGGCGCGACACCGCCCTCGACACCCTCTACCTCCGGGAAACCACCCTCGACGCGCTGCGCAACTGTGAGGTGATCATCTTCCTCCTGGATTACTCCTCCTTCAAAGACAGCACCAACTCCGAACTGCTGCGCAACCTCACCCAACATCGCGGCGAATTCCTCGAACGCAGCCAACGCGCCGTCTACTTCATCCTCAACAAAATCGATCGCAAAACCGAAGAAGACCGCCCCATCGCCCACGTCATCGATGATCTACGCCGCAGTCTGCAAGAATTCGGCATCCGGAACCCCGTCATCTATCCCACCAGTGCCTGGCAGGGGTTGCTGGCGAAATTGATCCAGAGCGATCGCGCCAGCGAAACCCATCTCAAAGACTTTAAACGCTTCTTTTCCGGTCGCTACGCCGAAGAAACCCCCGACGGCGACCTGCTGATGCCCTCCCCCTACAAAGTCGCCGATCGCGCCCTCCAAGACAGCCTCATCCCCGGCATTGAGCAATCGATTTTATCCGACATTGTGCGTAATTCCGGCTGGAACCTGCTGCGGGATGTGGCCGCCAAACTGGATAAATCTGCCCACGCCATTGAAGACATTCTCAACACCCGCATCCAAGGCTGGAGCATCGAAATCCAACCCCTACGCCAACGGATGGAAGAATACAAACGCTTGGCCAAAAATGCGATTATTCAAATCCGTGGCGTTAAACGATTAGTCGAAGATCAAGAACAAAAACTCGTTGAACAATTCCGCTGGCAAATTACCGATTTTGCCGAACACGCCAAAGTCGCCATTCAACAAGAATTTGATCTGTTTGTCCAGTACCGATTTTCCGATTTCAACCCCTACAGTGCTCCCGATTCTGACGCTTCAGAACCGCCCAATCCCCAAAACTTCCAAGTCCCCAAAAACCTCGCCGACTCCTTTAAATCCGTCGTCCGCAAATTCATCGCCGATGATGCGGACAACCCCTACGCCATCCACTGCAACGGCGAAGCAGAAGTGGAACAGGTCAAGCAAGACATCAACCGCTTTTGTTCTCTGCTGATTAAAGATTGGTGGACAAACACCCAAGACCACCTCTCTCGCTACGGCACGCAAATTCGGCGGGAATTAGTCGATGAAATGCAGCGCAATATCCAAGATATTTCCGATGAGTTATCCCAATATCTCGGTGAAGCCTTGGAGATTTCGATGAATATCAACCCGATTCAAATGTTGGTGTTTGATTTCCAAGGTATTGATACCCAAGTGCAGCAACAAACGGAGAATTACACCCGCTGGACTCGTGAAAAAAAGAGCGCCCTCTGTCGGGATTATGAAGTGGATATCCAAGTGGATGATCACCGCTCTTATTATGAAATTGATTTGCGCCAAACCATTGAGGCGATTCAATATGAGATTGATTCCCAAACGCGGGGGAGTTTGCTGGTGGTGGAGCGGGTGATTAAGCAGCAGGTGGCGGAAGATTTTGGCATTGTTGAAAAGCAAATTAATGACTATATCAATCGCTTTTTAGCGGAGTTCGATCGCCTCTTGAAAGAGCGGGAAACCCGTGAAGCGGAAGTAGATCAAATTTTGGCGTTTTTAGAAGTACAAAAACAAGGTCTAGACCGCTACTTGGCGAACCTCACGGAGATACAACAGTTGCTCGACAGTTGGCGACCGGCGCAGTAGGTGCGATCGCGCAATCTTTGGCCGACAGGGCCCCAAGTCTCACCATCTCCCACAAAACTGATTAGACTAGAACGGTAGACTTCGCAAAACTTTACATTGCTATGACAGGACAATCTTTCTCTCAATCGTTGATCGCACTCACAGCAGTGGTAGGTCTAGGTGGCGCGATCGCTCTTCCTGCCCAAGCGGAGCCTCAGCCCCAAGCCCCCATCCAACTCGCCCAAGCCGAAACCCCCGGCACCATCGTTGATGTGGCTAGCGGTAACGAATCCTTTGAAACCTTGGTGGCCGCCGTCCAAGCCGCCGGTTTAGTGGACACCCTTTCTGGAGAAGGGCCCTTCACGGTGTTTGCACCGACCGACGAAGCCTTCGCAGAACTCCCGGATGGCGTTCTCGATGCCCTCCTCCAACCCGAAAACCGCGACCTGCTCACGGAGATTCTCACGTACCACGTCGTCCCCGGTGAAGTGATGTCCAGCGACCTGGAAACGGGCCCGGTGGAAACCTTGAATGGCGGCCTAGCGGTGCGGGTTGACCCCGATAAAGTGGTCGTCAATAACGGCAGTGTGATTTTGCCCGATGTGCCCGCAAGCAATGGCGTGATCCATGCCATTAACCGTGTCTTGCTCCCCGCTGGCGTGGCGGAAGAATTGGCGAGCCGGATGCAACCGGAACCGATT
>CAZCWE010000462.1:0-3349 GCA_964502285.1 uncultured Spirulina sp.
CTCGACAGAGTGCCACGGTCAACTGGTATGCCAGCTTTCTGAGCTTCGGCCGCTTTTTGAGCAGCGATCGCCTTCATCTCCTCATCCTGCATCGTCAACAACTCCGGCAGCGTCACGAACTCGTAGCCCTGTTGTTGGAGGTTCTTGATAATGGTGGGAAGGGCGATAACCGTTTGAGTGCGATCGCCGCCGCCATCGTGGAGCAAAATAATGCCCCCCGGCGACGCTTCCTTGAGAATTCGCTTCACCATACTCGGAGCCGACGCATAGTAATCCTTAGAATCCGCTGACCACATCGCCACCACTTGACCCTTTTGGGCCGCATACTCAGCCAACCCCGTATGCAAATACCCTCCCGGCGGCCGGAAGAACTTTGACCTTACCCCCGTCGCCCGTTCAATCCACACATCAGTATTGTCGATTTGAGACGCGGCACTCGCCGGAGACTGTTTCGCATAGGGATGGCTCCAGCTATGATTTGCCACCGCATGGCCTTTGAGGTGAACCTGTTTAGCCCGCGCTGGGAAATTCTGAACATTACGACCCAACAGGAAAAACGTCGCCTTAACCCCGTGCTGCTCCAGAATATACAGAATATCGTTGGTGTACTCTTTAGACGGGCCATCATCAAAGGTCAACGCGATCACCTTCTTGCCACTGGGTAAGGGCACAGAGCGAATCGTTTTCCCTTGGAACTGAGCCGGAACCGCAAAATTTTGCGCTTGCTCCGCCTGAGCCACGGTCAACAACTTTTGATTCCAGGCTTGCGTGGCTAAGGTGGGCAACTCCGTGAAGGTACTGGTCAGGCCGCTATAGGCCGTAGAACTACGCACGAAGGTTTGAGCGGCACGCCCGGCAGGGATACTGAGCCCCGCACAAAGACTGACACTAGACGCAGCTAAAGCAATACTTAGAACACGGCGTGTTCTTGATTGACTTAACCACTGCCGTAGGGATGGGGATGACTTTGAGCTACTCACACTAGATCGGGGTAAACGGGGTGTAAAACAGTTGAAGATTGAGAAGATCAAACGTAGCAATGGTTTAGACGCTTGAGAGAATAACGCGGTGAATCAGCAATCGCGTTACCTGCCTCAATGCCCATTCTGACCCCGATCATATCCGGAAAGTTTGCTTTTTTTGTTTAAATCATTTGAAATGTTGGAGAAGGTTTACAAGTTTGCTCGTAATGCTGGGTAATCCGTGTAATTACGTCAGGGATTGTTAACCCATCGGTACAGATTGCGATCGCATCCTCGGCTTGGCGCAGGGGGGTAACTTCGCGGGTGCTATCGATGCGATCGCGCTCCTGAAGCTGTTGTTCAACGGTGGTCACGTCCTGGTTATAGCCCTGCTGTCGGAGGTCTACCCAGCGTCGCCGCGCCCGTTCTGCCACAGATGCCGTGAGGAAAATTTTCACCTCTGCATCAGGGAACACCGCCGTGCCAATATCCCGCCCTTCGGCCACGATGCCCCCTTGTCGCCCCCATTGCTGCTGTTGATCGACCAACTGGCGGCGCACGGCGCGATGGCTGGCCACCGCAGAGACGCGGGAGGTCACCTCAGGGGAGCGAATCGCCTGGGTCACGTCTTGATGATTAATCAGCACCCGTTGCCCCACGGCGGCATCGGCTTGAAATTGGATCTGGGCATGGCTGGCTAGTTCCGCGATCGCGATCGCATCGGTCACCGCCACCCCTGCGGCCAAGACTTGCCAGGTAATCGCCCGGTACATCGCCCCGGTGTCGAGGTAGAGCAAGTTGAGATTTTGGGCCAATTGGCGGGCCACGGTGGATTTACCCACCCCCGCCGGGCCATCAATGGCAATGATCGGGCGACGCTGACGCAGGATGATGTTATCAATCAAACGAGTGGAGCCGAGACGCACGGCGATCGCTAACAATCCCGCCGTTTCCACCTGCGCCAACGGTGCAAGGGTATCGGGATCAACCAACTCCACATAGTCCACCGTGCTATGGGGGATCGTCGCCAACTCCCGCCGCACCTGGGCGATTAAACTCTGGGCCTCGCGTTGTCCCTGTTGGAAGGCCGTTTGGGCATTGTGAAGACTGCGCGATAGGGTGGCGGCCTGGTCTCGGTCGCTGGGGCTGAGGTATTGATTGCGAGAACTATAGGCCAGGCCCGACGGTTCCCGGACGATCGCACAGGGGCGGATTTCCACGGGCAATTTGAGATCGCTGACAATGCGGCGGATCATCGCCAATTGTTGGGCATCTTTTTGGCCAAAGTAGGCGCGGGTGGGTTGCACGAGGTTGAGCAACTGCACCACAATCGTCGCCACCCCTGGGAAATGGCCGGGACGTTGGGCCCCACAAAGGCCGGTCATCATCGCAGGGGGAGGTTGCACTGTGGTGGTTTCGCTGGCATCGATGCCCATTTCCGCCGCTGTGGGCGCAAACACCGCATCAACCTTGAGGCGATCGCACTGCTCACAATCGGTGTCGAGGGTGCGGGGATATTGGGCGAGGTCTTCCTGGGGGCCAAATTGGAGCGGATTGACAAAAATGCTCACCACCACGCGATCGTTTTCCGCCCGCGCTGCTGCGATCAGGGCGTGATGCCCCGCGTGGAGGGCTCCCATCGTAGGAACCAGCCCCACGGACTGCCCCGGTTGCTGCTGTTCGAGATAAGCCCGTAGCCCTGCGATCGTTTGAAGCAAGCGCACCATAACCCCCTTTCACTATTGAGCACAAACCGCCAAGTATAGGGTATCGCTGCTGGAGATTCCAACCCAAAAACGCTGAGATTTTTTTAATCCCGCAGGCGTTCGATCCGTCCGGTGCTGCCGTTGAACTCGACGCGATCGCCGTCCTTGAGCCAGCGCGTCACCCCCGGAATCGACACCACCGCCGGAATCCCCAACTCCCGCGACACAATCGCCGCATGGGACAACACACTCCCCCGCTCCACCAACAGCCCCGCCGCCGCCGGAAACAACAAAATCCAACCGGGATCGGTACGTTCTGCCACCAACACCGTCCCCGGTGCTAAGGGCTGCTCTTGGGTCAAAAGACTATGGGGATCGCGCACCACCCGCACCACGCCGCGCACAATTCCCGGTGAACAGCCGAGGCCCTGTTGGACGGAACCGGAGGGGGGCCGGGCTGTGTGGGTGGCATTGATGCCACCGTGGGGGATGCCGTAGGTGGCGAAGCGATCGGGTGGCGGCGGGGTTTCCCGGTAGTGATCAAATTCGCTACGACGCAGGGCCACAAGACCTTTGATCCGATTACAGGTGCTCGTTCCCGCCAAGATGCTGATAATTTCTTCAACGTTGAGATAAAAAATATCGTCGGGTCGATGGAGCAGATCCAACACAAAAAAACGT
>CAZCWE010000463.1:0-775 GCA_964502285.1 uncultured Spirulina sp.
CGGAACAGTCACCGCTCTTTGAAATTGATCCAGGTCTTTTCGCCCAAAGCACGCCGCGCTCGGATGTGTTGGTTCCCAATCCAGAAATCACCATTGATGGCGGTCGCCCGGCTCTGCCCGCATCCCCTGCTCAACCTGTGGCCCCTGCGCCGCCGTTCTTACCCCGTGCCGTCGCGCCGCCGGTGGGGGATATTGCCGTGGCGAGTATGAGCGTACAGCCTAACTATGTGGATCTCGGCTCCACCCAACCGATCTCACTGCGAATCGATGGAGCGCGGCCAGATACGGTGCTGAGTTTGTTGGCGCGATCGGCTGGGTTAAATTTAATCTTTGCCGGAGGGGGCGCAGAGGCTGCGGCTGAAGCTACTCCAGTTACGCTGGATCTTGAAGGAGAATCGATCCAAGATGCGTTTAACTATATTTTGCAAGTGTCGGGGTTAGAAGCGAACCGACGCGGCCGGACTGTGATGGTGGGGCGATCTTTGCCCAGTTCTGCCAAAGATGTTGTTACACGCACCTATCGACTTAACCAAGTCACCGCATTAGAAGCCGGAAATTTTCTCTCCACTCAAGGTGCTGCGGTTCAGGTCATAACCATTCCCATTGAAGAAGAAGAGGACGAAGGTCTAATTACAAGAAGAACAGGGGAACCAGAAGTAACAACCCTTGAGGTTCCTGAAGCGGAAGAAGGTGCAATAAATCAGCCTATTTTTCCGCTTGCAGGGTTAGCCGTTGCCTCTGATGCACATTTAAATACAGTGACATTAACGGGCAC
>CAZCWE010000463.1:800-1774 GCA_964502285.1 uncultured Spirulina sp.
AACGCAATTTCTCAAACAACTAGATGCACGCCGCCGTCAAGTTGTCGTTAACGTCAAAATCATTGATGTTAATTTGCAAAATATTGGGCGTTTTGGAACAAGCTTTTCTTTTGGGCTGAGTGATACAGGAATTATTAATCAGAATGGTATTGGCATTATTAACTTTGGAACAGATGACTTCAACGTCAATAACACAATTCAATCTGGTGAAATCACTCCATTTTCTACTGGTGCGACTTTTGATACAGTTGGTCAAAACACAGTTGGAGTGACGGGATCTGCAAACTTCAGGGTTATTGATGAATTCTTGGCACAGTTACAAGCCTCCATTCAGAATAATAATGCTAAGATACTGACCGACCCAACATTGACTATCCAAGAAGGACAAACCGCAGCCGTTAACCTGACGCAAGAAGTGATTGGTGACGTTGATATTGTGCGGACTGAGGTGGGTGACTCAGTCCAGGCTGAGCCTGATCCGCAAAAGGAAGAGGTTGGCTTAACTCTCAATGTTACTGTTGAGCGTATTGATGATAATGGGTTCATCTCAATGAATATTTCGCCGGAGGTTTCTGCTGTTGGTAATACACAAGTTTTTAATGGCGAGGTTCTTGCTTTAATCAATCGCCGCAACTTATCATCTGGTCTGATTCGGATGCGAGATGGTCAGACGTTGATTTTATCAGGAATCATTCAGGATCAAGATCGAGTCAATGTGCAGAAAGTTCCGATTTTGGGAGATTTACCGCTGATTGGTTCTCTGTTCCGGAGTACAAGCCGCACTAATGAACGGCGCGAGGTGATTGTGTTAGTGACACCCCAAATTATGGATGATTCGATGCAAGCTGTGCCGACAGGATATAACTACACACCGAGCCGAGATGTGCGGCAAATGATGGAGCCGGGCGTGGATGCTAATCGGAATCGTCTCGATGATCGCCCCGAAACTAACTAAACAAACGCTCATCGGAAAT
>CAZCWE010000463.1:1812-3349 GCA_964502285.1 uncultured Spirulina sp.
CCCCCAAACCAACTAACCCCACCCATCAAAAAAGCCCCCGAACATTCGGGGGCTTTTTAGGTTTAGTGCAGCGATGTGGCTAGGGAATCACCGTCACCGTTGTGCCGATTTCCACCTGCTCGAACATTGCCACCACATCGTGGTTGAACATCCGCACACAGCCATTCGAGGCAGCCTTACCGATAGAGTTGATGGTCGGCGTGCCGTGGAATCCGATGATCCCGTTCGGCATTTCTGCAAAGCCAATCCAGCGTAACCCTAGCGCCGAATTCGCGCCCGGCTGCATCACCTGACCCGTCCAGGGGTTTTGCCACACCGGGTTTTCGACCCGTTGGAAGACCTCAAACGTCCCCGTCGGCGTGGGGGTCGCAGACGTACCGATCGCCACCGGATAGCTGGCCAGGGTTTCATCGCCCCGCAACACATAAACCCGTCGCTCCCCAAGGCGCAACTCCAAGCGCGTCACCGCATTTTCAGGGAGATAACGCTCCGCAGCACCCAGGGGAGGAATTTCAGCGAGAGTCGAAACCGTATCGAGCCGAAAATTTGACTCCGCTTGGGCCGTGGGAGACGCGATCGCGCCCAACACCGCCACCATAATTACTAAACCCAACGATTGAATCCGCATATTGCCAAATCCTCTACACTGCCACGCCTTCCATTTTAATGAGAATCTTGAGAGTCTGAGGTGAGTAATGTGACGGGTTCTGAGGTGGCTTGGTAGTCCAATTGCGCAGCCTTCGGGTTGAGGTAGAGATTTTCTAAGACCACCCCCGCCCCCGCGATCCAGGGCGGCACAATCAACGCCCCGATAATCCCCAGCACCTGCGTGCCGCCCAACACCGCCAACAGTTGAAAAATCGGCAACACCCGCACCGAATTCCCCACCAACAGCGGATCGAGCACATAGGTTTCCACATTTTGCACAATCAAAAACAAGAGCAGCACCCAGAGAAACAGCCAGCCGCCTTGGGCGATCGCCACCAACAACGCCGGAATCGCCCCCAACACCGGGCCAAAAAACGGGATTAAATTCGTAAACCCAGCAATCACCCCCAACCCCAAGGACACCTCCGCCAAGCCCATCAACCGGAGCGCTACACTAATCACCACCCCCAAGATCGCCGAAACCAAGATCCGCCCTTGGATATAGCTGCCCATCCGTTGGCTGACGGGGGCAAATTGGGCGGCGATCCGTTGATCCCAAGGCGTGGGAAACAGAGAGACAAAACCATTAATCAGCTTTTGGGAGCCGGAGAGGAGATAGCCCGACAGCAGCAACGCCAAAGCGAGGCTCAGCGTGCCACCGATGAAGCCCCGTGTCAGGCTGTAGGAGCGGATCAGCAGTTCTTGGGAGGTGCGAAACCCCCAGGAGGTGACCGCTTGAATGTCAAAGAGTTGATTGATTTGTTCAACGACCATCGGATCGCTGAGGCCGAGGGTGAGGGCGCGATCGCGCACTAGGGTTTCCAACACATCGAGATAGTTCGGCAGTTTGCGCACCAAGCGTTCAATTTGTTCGGCCACCGTCGGGCCA
>CAZCWE010000464.1:0-3320 GCA_964502285.1 uncultured Spirulina sp.
TGCCGTGGGGTCGGGAAATTTTGACCTGGTGGGGACGGGTCGCGCCGCTTTCGTCAACCAGGAAATGGTCGGTGAGTTGTTTGGACTGTTCGCCGTTGCTCAGTTCGAGGGCGAGGTCTTTGAGAACAATCAGATAGGTTTTGTTGTCGAGGGGGGCGGCGGGGCGGCGTCGGGTCTGGATCGCGATCGCCCCCTGTTCGCTGCCGAGAAAGCCGCCGATTTCGTGCTGGCGATCGTCAGCGGTTTGGTCGCCGGCAAGCAGGCTTAAGGTGGTGAGAATCCCTTCCCGGCGTTGTCCTTCCATGCGATCGAAATAGTGGGAGGTGTGGCAGAGGTGAGTGAATTCGCGGAGGACGATGCGGGCGTGGTGTTCGGACTGCGATCGCCCCTCCTCGTCAATCTCCTGCGCCTGGGCATCCACCCGCAGCAGCGCATCCACAAAGGGCTGATTCCAGGCTTCGATCATCTGGGCCAATTCTTTCTTTTTCAGCCCCCAGAAATAGGAGATGAGATGACTGACAAT
Source organism: uncultured Spirulina sp. (assembly GCA_964502285.1). Classification (GTDB taxonomy): domain Bacteria; phylum Cyanobacteriota; class Cyanobacteriia; order Cyanobacteriales; family Spirulinaceae; genus Spirulina. The sequence continues at coordinate 524 of CAZCWE010000464.1, forward strand.
AATCACCTGAAACGGATAGAGCACGATGCTGTCGGCGGGGTAGGTGAAGATATAGTCCGGGGCGTAGTCGGGGATGGCAGCGAGGCGATCGCGATCGCGCTCATGGGCAATGAAAAACGACGTGGCGACGCGGGGGCCAATTTCCGCCGCCGATTTGATCGCCCGCGCATTGAAAAAGGGCCAAGAGGGCGGCGGCGCATTGTGACCGAGAATTGACCCCAAGGTGTAGCGGGTGCGGCGTTTCATGTGGGCATATTTGCCGTGCTGGAATTGGAAGAAATGCCACCCGGCAAACATTTCTTGAATCATCTCCGCCGCCTTGTGGGCTTGTTCTTCCGGCACGCCGTCGAGATAGCCGGTATAGACAAAATCGAAATTACCGCCGACAAGTTCATGGCTCATGGTTTCGATTTCGCGGATCAGGGTGCGATCGCCCACAATCTGCTTCGCCACCTCCGGCAACAGTGCCAACTCCGCATAAATTTTCTGGGCATAGGCCGCCGAAATATCACCGCGCACTTCCCCCAGGTAGGTATGTAACGCGAGCTGCCATTGCAACGATGCCATCGCCGCAAAGGTCGAGCCCACACATTCCTCTTCCGGCAGGTTGGTGATCCCCGCCCCGGCTGCCGGTTGAATCACCGCATCCAACCCCCGGCCAATATTCCCCAAGGGACTCGCCTCAATATTCGTCACCACATAGATCCAAGGCGTTTTCGTCGCGATAAACTCCTGGAGGTGTTGGGGGAGATCCGTGCGTTGGGTGTCAGGTTTGACGAGGGCTTTTAATTCCGTGAGCCGCGCCTGAGCCACAATCACCTCCGCCAGATTGGGATCGCGCCGCTCAATTTCCGCCTCAATGCGGTTAATCACCGCCGGTAAACTGGCGAGTTCATGGGTGAGTTTAATCGTGTCGGACGTGCCCCCAGAATTGGAGTTCGCCAAAAAGAGCGTGTCACGACCCACGGACGACGGAATCGTATCCGACCCGGTGAACCCGTCCAAATTCACCACCGGCAGGGTATTTAACCCCAATTTTCGCGACAAATTCCCCGCGATCATATTGATTAAAAACGATGTTCCGGCAGCTCCGGTGACGATCTGGGTCAGGCTTTGAATCCGTTGGCGGCGAATGGCTTCATCCGATGTGCCCATCACCAGGCCAATCCCATCGGCTCCGGTGCGTAGTTTTACCTGACCGTCTTGGGTGATGGTGAAGAGTTTTTCGCTGTTTTTCTGGAGGGCGAGGGGCTGAATGACGATGATTTCTTCGCCGTATTTGTTGTAGGGGCAGGGGATCGGCTGATCGTTGAGATCGCGATATTGGATGTTAAACACCTTGAGGGGGGCGAGGCGTTCTTGACGAATATCGGCGTGAATGTAGTCGTCGGCTTGTTTTTGCTTTTCGATGCTGATCAGGGGGATTTCCTGGCCGCGATAGATGTTGAACATCCGCACCTGACCGTCGGCGGTGACTTCGACAATTTCACCGGGCAGCACGTCGTAGATGGGGGCAACGCCTTCGGTGATGTGGGCGGTGGCGCGGATGTCGTTGAGGAAGGTGACGGCTTGGACGGAGGCTTCGGCGAGTTCGATGCGATCGCTCTCCAAACCATCGGGGTTGAGCAAGACCATTTGCTCTTTGAGGGCGTTTTCTTCGGAGGCAGAGAGGAAGGCGACGCGGTTGTAATTACTGAGGTCGTAGGGTTTGGGGATGTAAAAAATCAGTTCGCCGCCTTCTTCGCCGCCGCGTTCTGTGCCGCCCCGGAGCATGGTATACGTGCCGCCGCCGAGCATCCCGTAGCTGGGCTGACCGAGGGGGGTGAAGGATTGGAAGGTGAATTTGTTTTTCGGGTCGGAATATTCCAGGATGCGGGCCAGGAGGGCAGCGGCAATGGTGACTTTTTCGGCTCCGGCTGCGGCCATGATCGCGGCCAGTTCGAGGAGTTGGGAGATTTTTTCGCTGGCTTCGGAGAGTTCGGTATCGCGGAGGAAGCCCTGTTGGGTGAATTGGGCGATCGCTTGGCCGTTGTGGTGGTGGAATGCGATCGTTTTGCCGCTTAACTTGACCTGAAGGGTTTTTTGGGCAAACTCAATGCCGAGATCGTAGGCTCCGATTTTGCCATCGCTATTAACAGTGGCGCTGTCGCAGTCGAGATAGTCCGGGTCAATGTAGGCGAGGCGGTGCAGAGCACCGATCAGTTGATCCGCCCGCAGGTGTTCGTAGAGAAAGCGTTTGAGGGCGGGCTCAACGCAGGAGTCGGAATTGGAATTGAAGAGAAAGCCCTCGTAGGCGAGGAAATTTTTATAGCGGGCGGCATCGTTGATGTCGCCGTTGTGGGTGTCGGAAAAGAGGCTGGGGCCGAGGTCGTTGTCCCGTTCTTCAAAAAAGAGGTCGCCTTGGCTGCTGAGTTGGTAGAGGCGGAGGCGCGATCGCGTCAGATTTTCCTGATGGGGGTGGGCGTTGCTCTCGGAATACATATCCCCCTGGGAGGCTTGGCGCACATGGGTTTCCCAGTTGGTGAGAAATTCGCTGTTCTGGAGGGTGACGCGATCCAAGAGGGCATCCCAGGTTTTCAGCAGATCGCCCCCATCCCGCGACACTTTAATCTGTGTTTGGGCGATCGCTTTAATCTGCCCGGCCAAATCCGTCATTTCCGCGTGGGACAGTTCGGTGCGATCGCGGTAGGGTTCCAAATGGGCAAACACCGGCTCTAGGGGGATCGTCCCGATCGCCATCCCCGCTGCGTCGTAACCCGCTTTGGTGCTGCGTTTGGAGCAGTCTTCCGCAACCGCT
>CAZCWE010000465.1:0-2513 GCA_964502285.1 uncultured Spirulina sp.
CGGATGCAATTGCCCGAACGGAACAACAACTGCGCGATCGCCGCTGGTTTGAGTTTGAACCTGAGCAGGAAACGCGATCGCTCCCCACTCTCTGTATTCGTCGGAATTTGGTAACCAATGCAGACTATCAGGCCTTTATCGCCGCCACCGAGCATCCAGAACCGGGCATCACGGCTGAAGCGTATCAAGAACAAGGCTTTTTGGTGCATCCCTACGCCGACGTCGAACCCTATCTTTGGCAGGATGGGCAATTCCCTGATGGCAACGCCGAACATCCCGTGGTGCTCGTGTCCTACGAGGATGCGATCGCCTATGCCAACTGGCGTGGAGAACAGGATGGTCACACCTATCGCCTACCCACAGCTGAGGAATGGGAAAAAGCCGCACGCGGCACCGATGGCAGCTATTTTCCCTGGGGCAATGCTTGGCAGGGTGATGCGACCAACTGGGCCCAATCCGGTGGATTGAAAACCAGCGCGATCGCCACCTATCCCCTCAGCCGCAGCATTTACGGCGTGGAAGATATGGCGGGGAATGTGTTTGAATTCACCTCAACGTTGGATACCGAGCGATCGCCCGCTGAAGCCATCATGAAAGGCTGCTCCTGGGATGACTTACCCGGATTTTGCCGAGCTGCCTATCGCCACGATCGCCCGGTCACGTCCCGCCATATCCTGTTTGGGTTCCGCCTCGTGCGAGAGTCGTAGAGACTGTGGGCTATACCAAATCGGGGAATACCTCTTGCACCGCCGGATGCACCAACTGCCCATCCTTCACATTCAGCCCCTTAGCCAAATTGGGATTATGGGTTAGCGCTTCCAGCCCATAGGTAGCCAACTGCCCAACATAGGGCGCGGTGCTGTTATTCAGGGCTTGGGTGGCTGTCCAGGGCACGGCTCCCGGCATATTGGGAACACCATAGTGAACCACCCCAGCCTCGGTATAGGTGGGCGTGGTGTGCGACGTGGGGCGCAGGGTTTCGATACAGCCACCTTGGTCAACCGCGACATCCACCACGACCGAACCTGCCCGCATTTGTTCGATATAAGAACGGGGAACCAGCGTCGGCGCTTTGCGACCCGGAACCAGCACCGCCCCAATCACCAAATCGGCTTGAGGAACCGCCGCTTCAATTTGGGCCGCATTGCTGAACAGGAGCTCCACCCGCGACCCAAATAGGGTTTCTAGGTCATTCAAACGCTCGACATTAATATCAAAAATTTGTACCTGTGCGCCCAGCCCGATCGCCATCTTGGCTGCTTCAGTACCGACCACACCGCCGCCGAGAATGACGACCCGCCCCGGACTCACCCCCGGCACACCACTGAGCAGCACACCGCGACCGCCCTGCTGCTTTTCTAAATACCGCGCTCCCATCTGCACCGACAGACGACCAGCGATCGCACTCATCGGCGCGAGCAACGGCAACCGTCCCCCTGGCAGTTCCACCGATTCATAGGCCACCGCTACGCCACCCGCCTTCATCAACGCTTCGGTTAACCCCCGCGCCGCTGCGAGGTGCAAATAGGTAAACAGCAACTGATCGGCGTTGAGATAGTCATACTCACTCACCAGTGGCTCTTTCACCTTCACCACCATCGGCTTTGACCAAGCCTCGGCAGCCGTGGCAACAATCTTCGCACCGGCCTGTTCGTAGTCAGCATCGGTGAAACTCGACCCTCGGCCAGCCCCGGTTTCGACCCAAACTTGATGCCCGCGACCACAGAGGACTTGAACACTATTCGGTGTTAAGCCGACGCGGAATTCTTGGTCTTTGATTTCTTTGGGCAGTCCAATTTCCATCGTTTTGCAATTTACTAAGGTTTCATCGTGCTAATTCTAGAGAATAGATCAGGATTTTGCTGAAAGTGACCCGCGACGGGAAAAGTCAGGGATAATGGGGCTTAGATCTTTCGCTGCTCCTTTGGATGTATCGCTGCGGCTGTGAGTAATGCTAAATCCCCTCTAAATTCCTCCCCTAACGATCGCATCATTGCGCTCCAAATTATCGACCCTGATCCGGTCTTTTGCTTGGGGTTAGTCACGGTTTTGAGTTCTCTGCCGTTGGTTCACATCGTGGTGGCGGGGGATTGGGACGCAGAACCGGAGCCGGATGCGATCGCAACCTTACCCGCCGCCGCCACCCCCGTTACCCTGATGGACTGCGGCGGCGATTGGGGTCGCCTCGAACAATGGCAGATCGACCATCCTGAACAGTTACTCATTCTCCTCACCCCCTGCCCCGATCCGGCTCAACGCCAAACCCTCAAAAACTTGGGCGTTGAGGGCTATTGCCCCAAGGGCAGTTCCCGCGCGGTGATCTGCTCGACGCTGTATCAGGTCGCTAAGGGGGAAAAGGTCTGGCCCAAAGACCGCCCCACCCGGTTAATCCCTGCCACCCATTTCCCCAACCGTCCACCGACCTGGCTGTACAACCTCCGCCGCTCCGGATTGAGCCAAATTAATACGGCCCTGACGGCGTTGAGCGATCGCACCACAGACCCCCGCCTCTC
>CAZCWE010000465.1:2523-3308 GCA_964502285.1 uncultured Spirulina sp.
CCAACGGGCAGACCAGGAACGCCAGCGAGCTGAACAGGAACGCCAACGGGCTGAACGCTTAATGGCGCAACTCCGAGCGGCGGGGCTTGAACCGGAGTCTTAACAGAGATTTGTGGGTTCGCGAGGCTTTACCCTGTGGCGGATCTTGACTGGATCGCATCCTGATTGTTGAGCGATCGCACCACAGACCCCCGCCTCTCCCCCCTCGATCGCTTCGTCCTCCAAGGGCAGCAGCGCGAATTGCGGGCGGCGCGGTGGTGTCTCCATCAACTCCTGCCCGTGGAAGTGGTGTTGACCCAAACCGATGCAGCCGAGGCGGCTCCGGATGTCACCGAGTCGGAGAGTGTGACGGGAGAATTAATCGAAGCCTCGACAGAATTAGCCCCGATCGCTGCGCGGTTTGCGTCTCTCCTCACGGCTAGTCAGGGGGGATTGGTGAACAAAAGCGGCGTTGTGATGGAGTTGGATATTTTGCGGCGCGATCGCTGTTCTGAACTGATCTATCTCGTCAGCCAAACCCTGACCCGTTGGTGTGACCAAGCCCAACACCTCGAACTCGACCCCGACGCAATCCGCCGCCAAACCCCCGACATTCTCCGCGACCTCTGGCAGCAGGTCACCCTCGAATGGTTGCGCCGCTACTATCCCGGCCAGAGCCAAAATACCGCCCTTGTGGATCTCGTCTGGGCCGAATTTTCCAGCATCGCCGCCCCCCTCACCCAAAGCCCCTACGCCGCCGCCCTCCTCACCCACCTAATCCACCAAACCCCGATCCCGGTTGATCA
>CAZCWE010000466.1:0-3301 GCA_964502285.1 uncultured Spirulina sp.
CGTACTTTAACGACTCCCAACGCCAAGCCACCAAAGATGCCGGTAAAATCGCCGGGGTGGAAGTGTTGCGGATCATCAACGAACCCACCGCCGCATCCCTCGCCTATGGCTTGGACAAAAAGAGCAACGAAACCATCCTGGTGTTTGACTTAGGGGGCGGGACGTTTGACGTATCCATCCTCGAAGTGGGCGACGGTGTGTTTGAAGTGCTCGCCACCTCTGGGGATACCCACTTGGGCGGCGATGACTTCGATAAAACCATCGTGGACTACTTGGCTGAAACCTTTAAGAGCACCGAAGGCATCGACCTCCGTAAAGACAGCCAAGCCCTGCAACGGCTCACCGAAGCGGCAGAAAAAGCCAAAATTGAGCTGTCTAGCGTCACCCAGGCGGAGATTAACCTCCCCTTCATCACCGCCACCCAAGACGGGCCGAAGCATCTTGACATCACCCTCACCCGCGCTAAGTTTGAAGAACTCTGCGCCTCGTTGATCGATCGCTGCCGTATCCCCGTGGAAAACGCGGTGCGTGATGCCAAGCTCGATAAGAGTGCGATCGATGAAATTGTCCTGGTGGGCGGTTCGACTCGGATTCCGGCCATTAAGGAAGTGGTCAAGAAAGTCCTTGGCAAAGACCCGAACCAAAGTGTGAACCCGGACGAAGTGGTGGCCGTGGGTGCGGCAATTCAAGGCGGAGTCTTGGCTGGTGAAGTCAAAGACATTCTCCTCCTGGATGTTACGCCCCTCTCCCTCGGTGTGGAAACCCTCGGCGGTGTGATGACCAAAATCATCCCCCGCAACACCACGATCCCGACGAAAAAATCCGAAGTCTTCTCCACCGCTGTGGACGGCCAAACCAATGTGGAAATCCACGTTCTCCAAGGGGAACGGGAGATGTCCAAAGACAACAAGAGCCTCGGAACCTTCCGCCTCGATGGGATTCCCCCCGCTGCCCGTGGCGTGCCGCAAATTGAAGTCACCTTTGACATTGATGCCAACGGGATTCTCAACGTGACCGCGAAAGACAAGGGCACGGGTAAAGAGCAGTCGATCAGCATCACGGGGGCTTCGACGCTGCCGGATACGGAAGTGGATCGCATGGTCAAGGAAGCGGAAGCCAACGCCGCTGCGGACAAAGAGCGTCGCGAAAAGATCGATCGCAAGAACCAAGCCGATACGCTGGTGTATCAAGCGGAAAAACAACTCACGGAGTTGGGCGACAAAGTGCCTGCTGCGGAGAAGGAAAAAGCGGAAGCTCTGCTCAAGGATCTCCGGGAAGCGGTGCAAACCGAAGACGATGACAAGATCCAAACGGTGATGCCGGAACTGCAACAGGTGCTCTACGCGATCGGCAGCAGTGTCTACCAAGACGCAGCCGGTGCGCCGGGGGCTGAAGCGCCTGGGCCGGAGGATGCCCCTGGGGGTGATGCGCCCGGCGGCGGTGCGTCCGATGGTGGCGATGATGTGATTGATGCTGAGTTTTCCGAAACGAAGTAGGATCGCGCCCGAAGATGAATCCATCTGTGCTGATGATGCAGGGATGATTTAAGGGAAAAATGCTCGGCCGGTGGGTCGAGCATTTTGTTGTGGGCAGCGGGTTATGGTGAAGAGATGGTGTGGAGCGTGAAGATGGCGGAATTAGAATTGACTGCATTACCGGAGCCGAGGGGCGATCGCACCCGTTGGCCCTGGGCGATTCCCCCTGATCCGTTGCCGTTTCCATCCCATTGCCCCAAGCTCACCATTGTCATCCCCAGCTACAACCAAGGGGAGTATCTGGAAGCGACGTTGCGATCGATCCTGTTCCAGGGCTATCCCGACTTAGAAGTCTGGGTAATTGATGGCGGCAGCAGCGATCGCACCTTGGATATTTTGCGCACCTACGATCCATGGGTGCAATGGATCAGCGAACCGGATCAGGGACAATCCGACGCAGTCAATAAAGGCCTACGACGGGCCACCGGCGACTGGATCGGCTGGCAAAACTCCGACGATACCTATGCCCCCAACGCCTTCGCCCACTTCGCCCACACCCTCACCGCCCAGCCCCACAGCGACGTGATTTACGGCCAACTCGATCACATTGATGCCGTCGGTAACTACCTGTTTCCCTACCCCGTCACCGAGGCAACCGTGGGCACGATGATCCCCTATTCCGCCGTGACGAATCACGCCGTCTTTTTCCATCGCAAGGTGATCGACGCGGGCGAGGGGTTGGATCTCACCTATCACCATTGCATGGATCAAGAATTTATCCTGCGGCTGCTGCTGCGGGGCTATCGGTTTACGTTCACTCCCCAGGTGTTGGCCCAATGGCGACTCCATGACGACAGTAAATCGACGCAACAGATGACCATTTGGGCGCGGGAGGCCTTTCGCCTCTGTCAGCGGGTGTACGACCTGCCGGAGGTGTCGCCCTCGGTGCGGGCTAAGGCGCGGGACTGTCTGTATAGTTTATGTGCGGATAGTTTTGCCAAGGGGCGGCTGGCGGTGTTTCGGGAGCAGGTGGCGGTGCTGCGATCGCGCTTCTCCCTCACCCTGTCCCTGCGACTCAAGGCCATCCTGGCCCAGATACCGGGGATCATTCACCTGATCCGCTGGAAAGCACGCTTACACGGGGTCAAAGGAGGGGGTTAACCATGGTGAATTTGGCCTATCGGGCGGCCCGGTGGAAAGGGGCGATCGCCCGTCGTTGGTATCAGGCGCGATTACCGCAGCTCGTCCACCGGCCCGGGCCCTGGGCTGATCGCATCTCCGCCTCGGTCTATACCCTCTCCTGTGGTCGCGATCTGCCGGAACAGGTGGCCAGTGTGCGATCGCTCCTCACCCATGTCGGCGTGCCCGATCGCTACGTAGTCGTCTCCGACGGCAGCTACACCCCCGCCCAAGTTCAACTCCTCACCGCCCTTCATCCCTGCATCCAAGTCATCCCCCTGGTGGACTTCGCCGACCCTGATCTCCCGCCCCAGGTGAGCGACTACGCCCAATTAAACCCCATGGGCAAAAAGTTAATGATGATCTGCTCGATCCCCATCGACGGGCCGACGATCTACAGTGATTCGGATATTTTCTTTTTTCCGGGGGCGCGGGCTTTGCGCGATCGCCTCACCGCCCCTGGAGATCATTCCTTCTATCTTCCCGACGCAGACCCCGCCTTCGATCGCCGCATTTTAACCGGCATCCCCGATCGCGAACCGATTAACGGCGGCTTCATTCTCTTTCGGCGCGTCCCCGATTGGGGGGAGGCGATGGCGCGGTTTTTAGCCCTCGACGGCCCGCCCAACTATTTCACCGAACAAACC
>CAZCWE010000467.1:0-3281 GCA_964502285.1 uncultured Spirulina sp.
CCCGCCGTGACTCCATCGCCCAACCCCAGCCCCACCCCCGCCGCCACCCCACCCCCGGCGGACGATTCGATTAAGCTGCCCCAAAGCTTCCCGGACGATGTCCCCCGCTATCCCCAAGCCCAACTTTTAACAGCCAGTTATCGCCTCGGTGTCGGCACGGGGGAAACCCTGTGGGAAGTGGCAGCGAATCCGGCGCAGATTGCCCGCTTTTACCGGCAGTTTCTGCAAAATAAGGGCTGGACTGTGACCGAAGCGTTTCAAGCCGACAGTGCGGTGCTGAGTATGGCTCAGGGGGAGACACAAATTACCCTCACCTTTCCGGAGGCGAATCGATTCCGGTTGGACTATCGCACGGAAGCGATCGCCACCGCCGAGCCTCCGTCCCCACAAACCCCAGAGGAGCCTGGGGCCAATGCCACCCTCCCGAATTTTGGGGAGGATTTGGTTCAATTGGGCGCGATTCCCGCCCCCCTACAACCCAATGCGACGATTCCCCGCCGCACCTTCGCCCGCTGGCTGCTGACCACCCATAACCGCATCTACCGCGATCGCCCCACCAAGCAAATCCGCCCCGCCCCGTCGAGCAGTCAGCCCATTTTCGCCGATGTGCCTACGGGTGACCCGGATTTCGCCATCATTCAAGGCCTGGCCGAAGCGGGCATAATTCCCTCACGCCTCAGCGGGAGCGATGTCACCCTGTTCCAGCCCGATGCTCCGTTGAGTCGAGAAACGCTGCTGCTGTGGAAAGTTCCCCTCGACCAGCGCAGCACATTACCCACAGCATCTCTGCAAAATGTGCAGCAAACTTGGGGCTTTCAAGACAGCGACCAAATTAACCCCGCTGTGTTTCCGGCCCTTTTAGCAGACTATGACAACGGCGATCGCGCCACCTTGCGCCGTGCCTTTGGTTATACGAAATTACTCCAACCGAAAAAAACCGTCACCCAGGGCGAAGCCGCCGCTGCCTTGTGGTCTTTTGGCTTTCAAGGCGACAGCATCACGGCCTCCGAAGCGATCGCTCTGCCTGAACCAGAATCATCCTCCTCAGAGTAGACCTTGTCCATAGGAATGAATTTAAGACACTTCACAAAACTGCAAGCTTGTTCATTGAAGCTTTGCAGTTTTTTCACGGCTTTTTCACAACAGTACCCTAGTCTTAATCAATAGGGAGCGAGGCGGACGCTGCAACCCCATCAACGGATTACACTGTCTCTCCTCGAATCACCCTGACTGATGGACTATAACCCTCTAGCTGACCCTAGAGGGTTTTCTTTGTGGGATTATATGGTGCGAACCCTTGGGGTGGAAAGACATTTTCGGCCATTGTTCCGCTGCCTTGATGGCACGTTGAATGATTAACGGCATCAACACAGCAGACTACATCACAAAAGTACGTCCCCCTCGATGAATTCGCGATTTTGGGACATTTGGGTGAGCACCGTGTTGATTTGCGCGTCCGTTAAGCCGGTCAACTTCAGCACTTGCTTCCAATCGGCTTCGGTAGCGGCCGGATCGTCTTGGTAGGCGCTGGCGAGGGCCTTGACTGCGTCGTACCAGACAAAATTTTGGAAGAGGAATGTGCCTTGGTCGTGGGGGGATAGGCTACTGAGGTAGTCGGCGATCGCGGGGGTGTTGGGGTCAGCATTGCGCCACGTCACTTGGTCTACGTCAATTTGGCGAATGTAGCCTTCCACTTTGCCGGTAATCGCATCGGTGTTGTCGTAGACCAAGACGACCCAGCGATAGTCTGTGTTGGGTTGGAGGAGCGATCGCTGGGCTTGGGGATGTTCTGCATGGGGGATGGAGGACGGCAAACTTAGATCCATGATGCCGCCATTTTGACCCACTTCCCATTCTTGGGCATGGACGAATTGATGGCGAGGGGTCGCACCGTCGGCGGAGTCGGTGACGGTCACGGCTTCGACTTCAAGGCGCACAATCCGATTCGTGGTGGCCTTGGGTAGATAGACCAAGAGGTGCGGGTCATCGAGAACCGTCACGCCAAAACGATTGTAATTGGGCACGAGGGCCATCAGGTCGGCAGCCTCGGTGGCGGCGGTGGAGGTTTCCGAGGGAGCACCGCGTGTGCCGCCGGCATCACTGCGCTGGGGAGAGGTGTCAACAGAAGGTGTGAACCCGGCTTCTTGCCATTGTTCTAGGCTGGGTAAGTTTTGGGCGATCGCACCCTCGGAGGCAAACATCACCGGAGCGCTTAGGGTCATCAGGGCGACACTGCCTCCGAGAACAGCCCGTGAGATGCGGCGTGATATACGGTTGGAATACGGCATGACCTATGTTTGTCCCTATGAAAGTATCGAAATTGGTAAACAAAAATAAAGTGGACTTGTGAATCTTTCACTCATAGCACCCTGATCCTTCCCTAGTCTTGTTGTAACTGAATTGGAGAATAAACGTCCAACGGGAGAAAGTTCACTTTAAGCAGTGAGAGGGTGAGAGTATCTGCTAACTTGGGGGTTTACCGTCAACGTCACGTTCTGACAGTGAATTTACTGCTGTTTCTTCACGCCCATTGAGCATGATTCCCGATTCGTCCCCTTCTACTTTGGCAGCGTCTGCTCCGTCTTCTCAGACTATTCATCCTCTTGCAGCAGCGTCCATCCATGGCATTGCCTTTCATGAAGATGTGCTATACGCCCTTGATTCCACCACAGGTTATCTCCTGGAGATTCAAGCCCACACCCACAATACGCGGATTATTAACCCCCACAGTTGGCAAGATTTTGTGGGCGCGACGGGATTGGCGATCGCCCACGACACCCTGTGGTTCACTAGAGGGGAAGATATCTATTTTTGTTCCTTAGAGGATGCCGATCACTTCCATCCCCATCGCTTCTTGAGTCTGTATTACCCCCTCAACGGCATTGCGGTTTGGGAGTCAACCATCTACGTCACTTGTCAGCGCACCGGCCATATCTTGATCTTCAGTCGGGAAACGCGCCGCGAAATTACCCGCTTCTATGCCCCTGGGATTGGCCTCGAAAACATCACCGTTCACGGCGAAGAACTCTGGCTCACCGACAATATCGAACAGAGCGTCTATTGCTTAGATCGGGCCACAGGGGAAATGAAATTCAACGTGCTGACCCCCTTTGATTCCCCGTCCGGCCTGGCGTTCAAGGATGACGTGCTCTACGTGGCCTACGCCCAAGAGGAACCCTATCTGCGCGATAACCCCAACGCCAACCCGAACCACGAACTGCAATATCGCGATCGCACCTTCATCCATCCCCTCTACTTCGCCTACTATCCCGACCAAAACC
>CAZCWE010000468.1:0-3270 GCA_964502285.1 uncultured Spirulina sp.
CGGGGGTATCACCCAAGCCGCCGACCTCCACACCGTCGAAATCCGCCGCACCGCCACCAACGAAACCCTCACCGTCAACCTCTGGCAACTGTTACAAACCGGCAACCTCGGCGATGATCCCACCCTCCGCGACGGCGACACGATCGTGATTCGTACCGCTACCACCACCAACCTCGCTGAACTGTCTCGCCTCCGGGATGCCAACTTTGCCGCGAGTACCGATCGCCCCCTCAATATTGCCGTCATCGGCGAAGTGTTTCGCCCCGGCCCCTACACCGTCACAGGCGGTGCTCGTACCGGAGCGGCCGGCACACCGGGGGGAGCCAGTGGCCCCAGCAGTGTGCCCACGGTGGCGCGGGCGTTGCAGGTGGCGGGGGGGATTAAACCCCAGGCGGATATTCGCCGGATTCAACTGTTTCGACGCACGGGGAGCGGCGATCGCCAAACCCTCACCGTCAACCTTTGGGAACTGCTGCAATCGGGCAATGCGCTCCAGGATGTGCAACTCCAAGAAGGGGATACGCTGATCGTCCCCAAAGCCGAGAATCTGACCCCAGAGGAAACAGCTGCGATCGCCTCGGCCAGCTTTTCCCCCGACAGCATCCGCGTCAATGTCGTCGGCGAAGTCCAACGCCCCGGTTTAACCCAAGTCTCCCCCAATGCCTCCCTCAATCAAACCCTCCTCGCCGCTGGCGGGTTTAGCAATCGCGCCCGTCGCGGCACCGTCGTCCTGGTTCGCCTCAACCCCGACGGCACCGTCCTCCGCCAAGTCATCCCCATCGACTTTGCCGAAGATGTCAACACCGCCACCAATCCCCCCCTGCGCAACGAAGACATCCTGATCGTCAGTCGCTCCGGCCTCGCCTCCTTCTCCGACACCTTGACCGAAGTGACCCGTCCCCTCGGCAGCATTTTGAATCTGTTCCTCTTCCCGCTGCGGGTCTTCGACGTGTTCAACGATATCGGGAATTAGATCCTGAGCCGTAAGCAGACTAACTCACCGCAATCATCACCCCTTCGCTTTCCTGCTTGAGGCGATCCACAGTACAGATCGCATAGGTTCCGGGGTTGAGATTCACCGCCCGACTGGCCGCCGGGAGTAATTGGCGCAACGTCCACCCCCCCGGCACGGCTTCGTAGATTGTCCAGCCCCACAGATCTTGATTTGCGGGGGCCTGCCAAGAGAGTCGCCCCGCTGCGGCTGTTACCTTCACCGGGAGCGCCGGACGAGTGCCGCCCGTTGCGTTTAACGCTGGGACAAGGGAGGGATCGGGGTAGAGTTTGGTGCGGAACATTTCCCGGACATTTTGGGTATTTTCCAGGAGCGGGCCGATGTTGTAGTAAATATTGCCCAGGGCCTTGCTCTTGTTTAAGTCCCGCGTCAAACTCACCTGCCATTCAAACTCACTCACCGGCCATTCCGCATTATCCAACTTCACCAAATTATTACCGGGGTAAATATGTGCCCCCCTGGGGTTATTCTCCGTCCACCATTTCAGCAAGACGGGATAGCTCTGCTGCACTTGGTCGATTTTCCAGTAGAGTTGCGGGGCGATGTAGTCTACCCACCCTTGGGCGAGCCATTCTTTCGGGTCGGCATAGAGGGCCGCGTATTGATCCAAGCCTCTGATGCCTTCGGGTTGACCGGGGCGATAGATGCCAAAGGGACTGATGCCAAATTTAACGTAGGGTTTCGTGGCGCGGATGCCCGTGCTGAGGCGTTTGACCATTTTATTGACATTGTCCCGTCGCCAGTCCGCTAAACCGAGGGAGCCGCCGGTTTTGCGGTATTGGTCGTAGGTTTTGCTGTCGGGGAAGGGTTCGTCGGGTTTGGGGTAGGGGTAAAAATAATCGTCGAGGTGGATGCCGTCGATGTCGTAGCGTTTGACCACGTCGAGGATGACATCATAGGTGCGGTTTTGGACGATTTCGCTGCCGGGGTCCATCCAGCGACCGGAACCGTAGTTATAGACTTCACCAGGATAGACCGCATCAATGTGGGGAGGGACGACGGGGGTGTTGCGGGAGATTTGGGCGCGGTAGGGGTTGAACCAGGCGTGAACTTCGATCGCGCGTTTGTGGGCTTCTTCGACCACATAGGCGAGGGGGTCATAAAACGGGTCGGGGGGTGTGCCTTGTTTGCCGGTGAGCCAACTGCTCCAGGGTTCGCGGCTGGAGGCGTAGAGGGCATCCCCTTCGGGACGGACTTGGAAGATCAGGGCGTTGAGGTTGTGGTTGACCATCGTGTCGAGGATGGCGCGGAGTTCTTGCTGTTGGGTGGCGGTGGGTAGGCTTGCCCGTGAGGGGAAGTTAATGTTCCACACGGAGGCGACCCAAACGCCGCGAAATTCGCGCTGGTGGGCGACGGGGATCGCGTCGGCACGGGGCGGGGATGGGGCGGCAACGATCGCACTCGACGTAATCTTCGGCATTCGGCCCGTCTGCACCAAGGCTTGGTAGATCATCGTGCAAACTTCGCCCCTGGTGACGGCTTGGTTGGGTCGGAGCCGCTCCAAGTCGGGATAGTTCACCACCAATTCCAGGCGGGTCGCATATTTCGCGGCCTGTTCGCCGTAGCTGGGGATTTCGGCCCAGTCGGTGTAATACTGCGGCAAGAGGATGCGATCGACTCCCGACGGCGGCGGATCGAGGGCGTTGACCAAGGCAATCAGCACTTGGATTTTGGTGACTTCGAGATTGGGGCGAAATTCTCGATTGGGGAAGCCAGAGAGGATGCCCATTTGGTAGGTTTTTGCGATCGCCTTTGCCGCCCAAAAACTCCCATTCACATCCACAAACTGAATCGGATCGCGCACGAGGGGCAGTTTAAACACATTGGTCATCAACGCCGCAAACTGGGCCCGGTTGATTCGTTGGTTGGGCCGAAACGTGCCATCGGGAAAGCCGCTGGTAAAGTTCGCCTTGGCCATGGCTGCAATAAACGGCTGCGCCCAATGGCCTGCGGTATCGCTAAATTGCGGTTCGGGGGGTGCGATCGGCGTTAGGGTCAGCGTCACATCATAATCACCCGCTGCGACCCCATTAACTTGGGCCGTGAGTTTGCCTGTGGCATCGACGCTTGCTTTCGTGGTGATGCTGTCCATACGCCTTCTATCCGCATTACTCTAGGCTCAAGTGTACACCGAGTTTCTGAGTGTGGATCTGAGGGCCAGCGGGATACAGTCAAGGGCTGAGATACAACCGAGGGCTAAGATACAACCGAGGGCTGAGGGTCGTCGTTCGCGCAGCGTCTCCGCAGGAGATAGCCCG
>CAZCWE010000469.1:0-3248 GCA_964502285.1 uncultured Spirulina sp.
GGTCTATGTCCACGCCATCACCGTCCCGCGATCGGACGTGGTGCGCAGCTATACCCCCCATCTACAAGGTGCGATTCCGTCCATCGTGCTGGAATTTTTATCTGAAACCGAAGGCGGTGAATATTCCTCTAAAGCGAGTTATCCACCCGGAAAATTTTTCTTTTACGAGCAAATCGTCCAAGTCCCCAACTATGGCGTTTTCGAGCCAGATTCGGGCCGCTTAGAACTCTATCGCTTCGATCCCCAACAACACTACAAGTTGCAAACACCCAACGCAGCGGGCCGCATCTGGATACCAGAGATGGAACTGTTTTTGGGCATTTGGCAGGGATTGCGGGAGGGCCGAGATGGGTATTGGTTGCGCTGGTGGGATCAGTCGGGCAAGTTGTTGTTGTGGGGTTCAGAGTCGGCAGACCAGGAACGCCAACGGGCTGAACAGGAGCACCAGCGGGCTGAACGGGAACGCCAACGGGCAGACCGAGCGGCGGGGATCGAACCGGAGTCGTGATAGATCTGATTCGCTAGCTTAGGATGCTGTGGCCTGTTGCGAAGCTTGAACCTCTTCAGGGGCGATCGCATCACTATCCAGAGTCAAGCCACGAGTCTGAACAGAACCGGTTCAACTCTTTCGTTACAAAACTTTATAATAGGGGAAATTATCCTGTTACTTCCCCTGAACCGTGTCAACTCTCACCCCTGCTTCCCCCCTCGCTACCGTGCCCGGCCAATATTGGACGTGGCGCGACTATCAAATTTACGCCGTCAAAGCGGGGGACAATCCCGATCGCCCGCCGCTTTTGCTCATTCATGGCTTCGGGGCATCAACGGATCATTGGCGGAAAAATATTGCTGAGTTACAAGGCGATTTTGAGGTGTGGGCGGTTGATCTGTTGGGGTTTGGGCGATCGCAAAAACCCGCCATCGAATACAGCGGCGACCTCTGGCGCGACCAACTCCATGATTTCATTACTGAGGTGATCGGCCGCCCCGTTGTCCTCGCCGGGAATTCCCTCGGCGGTTACAGTGCCCTCTGTGTCGCCGCCCAACGCCCCGAATCGGCACGGGGTCTAATCTTGCTCAATTGTGCGGGCCCCTTCACCGCCCCGCCGGACACCCCGAAACCCTCGGCGATTCAAACTGCGATCGGCAAACTCACCAAAACGATTTTGCTGCAACCCTTCGCCAGCTTTTTCCTCTTCCAATACCTCCGCCGCCGCAGCATCATCCGCAAAACCCTCGAAAAAGTCTATCTCGACAAAACGGCGGTGACAGATCAACTGGTCGAGGATATTTATCGCCCCTCCTGCGATCGCGGCGCGTTAGAGGTCTTCAGTTCCGTCTTTAAATCCCCCCAAGGCGAAAAAAACGACGTGCTCCTCAGTCAAATGCAATGTCCCCTTCTGATGCTGTGGGGTGAGGGTGATCCCTGGATGCGGGTCGGGGAGCGATCGCCCAAATTTCGCGCCGCCTATCCCAAGCCCGAACAATACACCGAGTATTACCTCAACGCGGGTCACTGCCCCCACGACGAAGCCCCCGACCAAGTTAATCCCCGCATCCGCGACTGGGTCAACACGCTCTAAACCCCAGCCATTACACTGGAGACAATCGCTCTCAACCCCCTGAGTTTATGCCGACTCTCACTCCTACCCGTGATCAACATCTGGTGTTAGGCGATCGCACCTGGGAACAATTCAAACTGATTGAATGTGGTTTTTCGGGTTCTCCCGGCATTCGCTTAATGTATTATCAAAACACCATTGAAATTCTGATGCCGGGGGAAGAACACGAATTTTTTAAAACCATCATTGGCTTTTTATTAGAGTTGTATTGTCTTGATACTGGGATTGAATTTATTCCAGCGGGTTCCATGACGCAGGCACAGGCTGGGATTGTTTCTCTTCAAGCGGATGAAGCCTATTGGTTTGGCGAGAAAAAAGCCGTTCCGGATTTAGCGATTGAAGTGGTTTTCGCCAGTGGTGGGGTGGAAAAGTTGGCGCGATATGCGGTCTTAGGCGTTCCGGAAGTGTGGTTTTGGGAAGATGGTGTTTTATCGGTATATTGTTATCGAAACGATGGGTATGAATCCATGGAAATCAGTTCTCTAGCACCGCTTGCAGGGTTAGATATTGAACATTTTTCCCGCTGTATTTTAGCGGCTCAAACCTCTCGACTCGAAGCCGCCCAATTATTCCGCCGGGGTGCTTAATTATTAGCGGGTTTGGTGACCCAACCCCTACGAGTTCATCTGCTAGTCCAGCCAGTCTAAAGCGATCGCACTCTGCATCGTGGTTGTGACCGGTTGGGGTGGGGGGAGTTGGCTGGGGGTGATTTGGCCGGTGATCGGGGCGGTGAATGTGGGGTCAGCACTGGTGCAGAGGGGGATGTGGCGATCGCTCACCAACAGCCCTTGCGTCGGGTCATAGCCGCGCCAGCCTGCACCGGGGAGATAGACCTCAATCCAAGCGTGGAGGTCGCGATCGCGTTGATCGCGATCGCCCTCTTGGTAGCCACTGACAAACCGCGCCGGAATCCCCAAACTGCGACACACTTCCATAAACAGCACCGCCCAATCCCGACAAGACCCCTGGCGGCGGCGCAGCGTCACCCCCGGCAGCCAAGGCGCACCACTTTCCCGATAGATGTAGTCCCACTCGGTGTAGAGAGTTTGGTTGAGGCGGTTGAGAAAGTCGAGGCTGTTGCCCTGGCTGTCGCTGTGTAGGTCTTGGGCGAGGGCGATCGCCCCCGGATCGAAACTGGTTTGCACCGGCTGGAGGTAGGGGGTGAGTTGGGCGGCGAGGCGTTGGGGATAGTCCCACGGCAGGGTCGTCGCCCAGGAGTCGAGCAGGTAGTTAAACGGGTTCGATTGCCGGGTTTCGACGGTCATCACTGCTGTGATTGTCAGGCTATCAGCGGGGTCGTGAAACCAGACTTTGGTGAGGGTGTTGCCGTCGAGGTCGATGAACTGCGATCGCCCCACGGGTTCCGGTGTCACCTGAAGATCCCACTGCTCTAGTCGTTGGGTCGCGTCTAAATGGGGATAGAGGCGGATTAGATGGGGTTTGAGAATGATGCGATCGCTGTAGGTATAGGTGGTTTCGTGGCGGATGTGGTAGCGCATAATCCTAAAACATAAGGTCTCAAACCGAGGATAAAACCGAGGGCTGAGCAGAGTATTCTTAACCGAGGGCTAAGCGGATACACCGAGGGCTGAGCGGATACACCGAGGGCTGAGCGGATACACCGAG
>CAZCWE010000470.1:0-3234 GCA_964502285.1 uncultured Spirulina sp.
GAATAGTCCGGCACCAACATCCCCGCCACAAAGCGATGATGGTCGTTCCCGTAGAACAATTCCGCCTCGTAGGATACTTGCTCCCCCGCCAAGACCCGTTCCACATTCTGCTGCGCCTGAGCATAGGCGGTCTCGCCGATCACCGTCCGTAAGCTTTGGCCAACAATGTCCTCCTTGCGGCGGCGAAACCAACGCTCATAGGTGCGATTGACAAAGCGATAGTGTTGGGACGCATCCACATAGGCAATACAGCCCGGAATGGAATCTGTGATCAGTTGCAAAAACTGGTTGCTTTTTTGGCGTTCGAGTTCCGCTTGTTTTTGTTGACTAATATCGGTGGAGACAATGCTAACTGACCAGGCTTCGCGTTCTGTATCCCACTGGGAATGGTTGGTTTGGGAGATCCAACGCAGCGACCCGTTGCGATGACGCAGCCGATATTCATAGGTACCGGGCTGTTCGGCTTGAATCGTTGCGAAGATTTCCGCTTCAATGGCGTGCCAATCTGCCGGGACAATCAACCGCATCCACAGAGATTGATCTGCCGTTAACTCGGTGGTTGTGTAGCCACAGATCGCCTCACTGCGGCCGACAACATAGTCAATTGTCCATTCAAATGTGGGGCTAATCCAGAGATGGGTGATGATCGCGTTGACATTATTGAGAATGCCTTGGAGTTGAGCGTTTGAGGCTTTTTGAGATACTTCTAGGGCTTTGCGATCGCTGATATCCGTATTCACAACAGTCACATCCCAATAGCCCAACTCTGGCCGCCATTGCACCCAGCCATTGGCCAAAATCCAAATCCAGGTTCCATCTTTGCGGTGAAATCGATATTCCATCGATACCGTAGCCACATCCGTTTGAGCCAAGATCTGCTCAAAGGTCGGGAGTACCGAATCTTGCCAATCTTCAGGATGGACACCCTTTTGCCACAGGGAAGCATCAGGCATCAACTCAGCAACGCTATAACCGAAAATTTTCGCGCCATGGGGAGAAATATAGTCGTTCTGAATCGACCCATCTGGATAGAAGCGGAGCCGGGTAATCCCGGCGATCGCTGTATCTAAAACTGCTTTCAGGTGCTGTGGTGATACGGCTGCCTCTTGGTTTAGTGGCTGATCCTTCCTTTTCTCCATGCAAGTACCCAAACGCTGACAAAACACATGACCTACTCCATCATAATCTAGTTTTAGATGAGAATATCAAGTCTTGAAACAGAACAAAATATAGACTCCCATTCTCAACAATTATTATTGTTTAACCTGTTATATCAGCAAGACTGTTTGTAATAAAAAAATCAAAATAAATTGAGAAAAATAGATCTATTTTTTGGCTCTAGAGGTGGTGCGCATTCATCAAAACACTATTTGTTAAAATAATGCTGACTAGCCCATCATTTCTGAGCTTTATCCTAGAGAGCTTCGGGGCTAAATCGCAGTATTTTCGGGGCATTATAGCTGTGAATTCATGCAATCAAAGTGAATTCTTTAAAAAATAAATAAAACTCAATGGTTGCTGTTTAATTTTGGGGCTGCGGGGTTTGAAAATCTGATGCTCCGGCCCATGTTTCAGGGGGCGATCGCGTCCACCCTCAACCGGAATTTCCCCGCCTCGTCCTCGGATGGGGAAATCAACCCTCTACAATATTGGCCATGGCCTAGAGTTTGGCCCGCCAACTCTACTCACGGATAAAGACTGTCTAACTTGCAAGCAATATGAGCGAATCCACACAAACGACCTATAGCGTCGGACAAAGCGTCGTCCTCTGCCAAACCCCGCCCTATTTAAAAACCGCTGACCCGATGCCAATGCTGCGGCCAGCGGATTTGATCACAGCGGCGGAGCGTGGGGTGATTTTGGAGCGGCGACCGGGGAATTGTTGGGCGGTGAAGTTTGCGCGGGGGGTGTTTTTGCTCGATGAGTCATTTTTAGCGATCGCCCCCGATTCCCCCCCAGAATCCAGCGAAGCCTAAAGCAATCCATGGGGGTTAATCCCGGCGACGCCACGGGTTTTTCGTGCCCATTTCCGTCCAGGCAGACCAAAACAGGTAGAGAATTAACCCCGCAATGCCTGCGATAAACCATGCCGTGTCTTGATCCATGTTTCGTGTTTGTAATGGAGTGGGTTAATGCAACGCCGTACCTTTTTGACCTATGCGATCGCCTCTAGTTTAGCCGTCACCCTGCGGGGCACAGCCCAGGGCAGCCGCAAACCCGCCAACGTCTTGATGATCTGCATTGACGACCTCAACGACTGGCTCGGCAGCCTGGGCGGCCATCCCCAAGCCCTCACCCCCAACCTCGATCGCCTCGCTCAACAGGGGACGCTCTTTCGCAATGCCCACTGCGCCATCCCCGCCTGTAACCCCTCCCGCGTCGCCCTCCTCACCGGCATCGCCCCCCACCGCTCCGGGGTTTACGCCAGTCGTCACGATTGGCGGGCGGTGCTGCCCGAAGCCGTCACCCTGCCGGAACTGTTCAAACGCAGCGGCTATTGGGTCGGGGGTGCGGGCAAAATCTACCACGATCGCTTCCCCGACTGCACGCCCTGGGATGCCCTCTATCCCTACCCCTATTGGGAAAACGGTCAACGCCAAGCCGGGGCCTTCGGCCTCGACCCCCAACCTGCCAACCTCCCGATCAGCGGGATTCGCGGCGCGGGGGAATTTGACTGGGGCGCGGTGAATGGGGAAATGGTGGATGAGCGGGTGGCGGCCTGGACGGTGGCGCAACTCCAAGCGCAGCAGGGCGAGCAGCCGTTTTTCCTCGCCTGTGGGTTCTATCGTCCCCATCTGCCGTGGTATGTGCCGCCGCAATATTTTGAGCCGTTCCCCTTAGAGGAGATTATCTTGCCGGAGATTCGCGAGGATGACCTTGAGGATGTGCCGCCGGTGGGAGTGGCGATCGCCAATCGTCCCAGCAACGAACACGCGAAAGTGCTGGCCCGCGACCAATATCGCCAAGCGGTGCAGGGCTATCTCGCGTCGATCTATTTCATGGATGCGATGGTGGGGCGCGTCCTCAATGGCTTGGCCCAAAGTCGCCATCGCCAAAACACGATCGTGGCTCTCTGGTCGGATCATGGCTGGCATTTGGGGGAAAAACTCCATTGGAAAAAGTTCACCCTCTGGGAAGAGGCGACGCGAGTGCCGTTGATCCTCTCTGTGCCGGGGATGGGGGCGGGGCAGTGCGATCGCCGTCATTTTATTAATTCTGATCATCCCCGTGATG
>CAZCWE010000471.1:0-3225 GCA_964502285.1 uncultured Spirulina sp.
GTATAAGCGGCTCCACCGGCTAAGGCTCCGCAGAGAACCAGCGTAATGGCGATCCACAGGATCGGTAAGCCGCCCCCTTCCGCTGCGGGGGGAACAGGAGCAGCCGGGGCGGCGGGTGGTGGCGCTGCCTCTTGAGCAAGGACGGGTTGAATTGGGAGCAGTTGCGAAAACATAGTCTTTTCCACTTCAGCACAAGAATGGCAAGGATTTCGGGAACCGGGATTGTTTGAGGATACACAGACTTAAGGACTAGATCGCTCCCAGTCTCAGGCTGTGATGATTAAGGTCGTATCGTTGTAGCTACCCCGATTGCACGTCAATGGATTCCACAACACAGGTTCGAGTCCAAGTGTTCTTCTTTATTCAACTATAACAGCACCCTTTCCTCGTCCTTGGCATTGCGGGGGATTCTTCATTAGTTTGTCAGCGTTTGGGCAGGGAATGTGGACAAGGGTGGGAAGACGGGCCAGGGTGTATCTCTCCTGGTTCTCAGGGTCTCTGAATTAGCGTGGTTTGACGGGGTGAATTGACATCAAAAAACAGGGTTACGGTGGTGTAACCCTGTCGGTGCGATGCTCTCCCTGCCTGGAGAGCGGTCTGTGCTGTTAAATCTAGGCGGTGAGTGTTGTGGCTTTAACGGGATAGAGGGCTTCACGGGTTTCCACCATGGCCGCCACGAGGCGATCGATGTCCTCGGTGGTGTGGAGCGCGTTGGCGGTAATCCGGAGCCGGGGTTTGGCGATGAACCAAATGGGCGATACCCAAACTCCGTGTTCCACCATGAGGTGTTGGGCAAAGGCTTTGGGATCGCAATCGGTGGGCAAAATGACGGGCACTACGTTGGTTTCGCCGATCGCATCGAATTCATGCTCGACGAGGCGCGATCGCAGATAGCGGGTATTCGCTTGGAGGCGTTGCACCAATTCCGGACGTTGGCGCACCTGACGAATACTTTCGAGGGCAGCAGCCGTCACCGGCGGCGGCAGGGAAATCGTCCCGATCGAGGTGGGCGACACATCCAGAAGCTCAATCAACTCGCGGCTGTGGCTACTGATCGCAGCCCCGGCAGAGGCGGCAAACTTGGAGAACGTAGTCATGATCAACGGCACCATGCCCCGGTCGATCACCGATTGGGGGGTAATGCCGAAATGCTCATAAATGCCGCGGCCGGTCGCCCCTAAAGCTCCGCTGGCGTGTGCTTCGTCCATGACGATCACACTGCCGGGATACTGTTCCATCACGTCGATCATGTCCGGCAGGGGAACCAGATCCCCATCCATGGAAAACACGGCATCGGACACCACGAGAATGCGATCGCCCGGCTTCGCATAGCGGCGCAACTTCCGCGCCAAATCATTCATATCGCAATGGCGATAGGGCTTCACCCGCACATCCGGGCTGTAGCTAAACACCTTCCCCGACCGATTGTCCGCATTCACCACCGCCGACACAATGCAGCCGTGGTTAAGCACATCCGTGAGAATCAAGGTTTCGCGGGTATTTTGGAACCCCGGCACCGGCATCGCCAGATGGCAAAACCCATCCATCAACGCCTGCATCGCCATCCATGCATTGAGGAAAAGTTGCGTATGGGGCAGGTCTTTAAACTCAGAAATTTCGTGTTCTAGTTGGCGATGGAGGTCAATCCGACCGCTCAACACCGAGCAAGAACTGTTGGATGTGCCATACTGATAGATCGCATCAATGGACGCTTGGCGCACCGCTTCGGATTGCACCAGACCTAACACATCATTGGTACAGAATGTCAGCACTGTGCGGCGGATTCCGGTTGACCCTTCCTCCAGTTCAATCATGTTGCCGTGCTTTTGGTGGCAGATAAACTTTTCGGGATAGAGGCTATGGCTCTTTAGCCCCTGCATGTATTCTTTAACGACTTGCACCGTTCACTCCTTAGCTTTAGGTCTAGGTGGGATGACTTGGATGATGGAAATCATGGGATGGAGGCGAGTTCAGAATCATCAACGTGCGGAGACGGCAACGTTGGGCTAGACGACGGCACACCATCCTGTTTGAGAATGACCCGCTGAAGGGCAATGATCGCCGGATTCACTTCGACATAGCGGCGTTGGCGATCGCCTTCATAGGTTCGCTGCTCGCTCTCGATCATTTCGACATCTTGATCGAGAAATGGCTTGAGTAAAAAACGCCAAATGACGCGGGACAGCGTAGGTCGAATTAAGGTCACCAGGGTTTGAGGTAAGCGAATTTTCAAAAATAATAATGTGAATGACCGAGTTTCTGTCGGGGAAACAGGTAAACGCATTAAATACATCCGAGACACCCCCTCTAGTGTGTTCGAGTAGTGCGGATAACGATATCGAATCGAAATGATCCGAGTCGTCACACGATCACCGCGATCGCTCATGCCTAAAAATTGGCTGAGTCGTCCCTGATAAGATACTTGGTAATCGGCTTCTACGTCCGTATCCGTTTGGTGCAAGTGCAAAAGTTTGGGATCGAACCAACCTTGCAAATTCCGATGCAGAAACCCATGGAAGACATCCATCGTATTTTCATTACAGACGGAAAAATGGGCGTTGAATTTGCCCGGAATCGGCACCATTAGCCAATTAGGGTCATCATACTCCGGGACTTCCGGCAAGGGGACTTGTTCGGCCTTGCTCGGATCACCGGGAAACACCCAAATGATGCTAAGTTGCTCTTGCACCGGATAGCTCCGGGCTTCAGCGCAGGGAAGCTTCTGATCAGATGGGAAATAGGGGATATTGACACACTGGCCCGCACCGTTAAATTCCCAGCCATGGTAAGGACAGAGGAGGCGATCGCCGCTCACCTCCCCCTTGTGAAGTGCCACCCCCTTGTGGGGGCAAGCATCCTCTAAAGCATGTAGCTGACCTTGGGCATCACGAAAGACAGCGATCGCTTGTTTCCAAATTTTGACTGGCATGACTTGTCCTGCCTTGAGCCGCGTTGACCAGGCCACTGGATACCAATAATTTGGATTTATCCCCGCTTCCCTGACCCGATTTTGCACGGTCTGACCGGTTAACGTTGGAGCCAGTTCCATCCTATACTCCTAGTTAAAATTTGTAACAATCTTTGAGCTAGGATCATAGCAGACTTTAGTTGCAATGATTCACTCAGGGCGTGACAGGCTTCAGACTGTCCTTAGCCTCGCAACCCTCCTCGGTTCCAACTCCTTTAATCAAAACCAATGGGTTTCAAGCCTCGCCCCTTCGACAT
>CAZCWE010000472.1:0-3223 GCA_964502285.1 uncultured Spirulina sp.
TTTGCCCTAAACGCACGATCGCTCCTTCAGAAAAGCCTAAACGGGAACGATAGTCGAGGATCAGGATCGGGAAGGCGATCGCTAAAAACACCACAATAAACGGCCCAAACAGCAAGGTTTCGCTCAAGGTTCCCGCCACCCCAATCAAGATCAAGCCAATCACCATCGAATAGCCCAAATCCTTCCGACGTGGCAGATCGAAGCTGTGCAACACTTGCAACTGAATCAACAATTGCGCCAAGACCAAGCGGGTATCGTTTAGATTGGCCAGCAAATTCCCCAAGAACGACATCAGAGCCGCCAGCATCGCGATCGCCAGCAAAAACTTCACCGTAATATTCCGGTGCTTGCGGCGCACCCAACTCCAGCCCGTCCCGGCAAAACTGAGGGGAATCGCCCACACACTCATCTGTGTAGACGCGGCCACATCCGTCGCCACAATCCCCACCACCACCAACACCTGCACAAAAATGCGGAGGGTCAAAGACTCCTCCGTTTCCGGGCGGGGAAGATTCATCAGGCGCTGTTGCAGAGACCCAATCAAAGGGATGCGGCGGAAGATGGACGAAGGTTGCATAGTGACACCGTTAATGCAGGAATTGAAGGAGAGGGATAACCGGAATAACAGCCTAGCGGAGGAGTCTAGCGGCTCTTTCCACTACCGCATCCGCATTCAGGATTCCAGACTCAGACCCATGGCTCCCTCAATATTCTAAGGGGTCTCTCCGGGCCTCTGCGTCCAGATCGCAGCCTGCTGCGCCATGGACTGCCATATTGCCGGGATGTCTCCTATAATGAGCACGTCAACAGGTACGTCGTCTTTCGCTGTTCTGGATTTTTTTTGCGCCCATGTTGCATTCTCCTTCCGACGACCCAAATAAGGCCTTACCCCCCTCCCGCCGCTTCAAAATTCCTCCCGTTCTGCTGTGGGGAAGTGCTTGGCTGGTGGCGTTGTCGGTCACGGTGTCAGCGACGATGAGTCTGCTGAGTCCAGGACGGTTGGAGCCTGACCCGATTCTGTTACCGGAACCCACTGAGGTGAATCCGACCGATCGCACCCTGGGCGAAGATGATGCTGCCTTAGAGGTGGTTCCCGATCAGCCAAATCCTGAAGCTGTGCCGCTCCCGGCTCCTGCTGCGGGGGAGCAAGAGTCTGACCCGGTGCCGTCGCCCCCTGCCCCTGAAGTGCCATCAGAGTCTTCGTGGTTTTCGCTGCGGCTGTTGGTGTTGTTGACGGTGGGCTGTGCGACTACGTCGTTTGTGGTGACGCTCCTGTTGCGATCGCTCTCTTCCCTACCGTCTACCCCGCCCCGGCCCCTGCCCACGACCCGCACCACGCCGCTGCCTCCGTCGCGATCGCCCCAATTCACTCCCCAAGCCGCCCCCTTCACCGTCACGGCAACGCCCTTCACCGTGGCCGCGACCCCGAAACCCGTCGCCGCTCGTCTACCCCAGCAGCCCCGCGTCACCGTCCTCGCCCCGGAAGAATTAACTCCCCTCGATGAAATGCCCCTCCCGCCGGGCGACAGCCTCGATCTCGTCGATCAACTCGATATTCGCCGCCATTACAGTTTGTCTGCCCTCATTCACGATTCGGAGTCCTGATGTTAAATGCCTTTTGGAATTGGCTCAAACGGCTTTGGCAACGGCTCACCGGACGACACCACCCCCCGCAATCCCCCCCGGCTGTAACCCAAGCCGCAGCACCCCGACCCCTCAGCGCCACCGACTACGAATTCCTTTTTAACCAACTCCTCGAAGGGGTGTCCCACGGTTGGACTGCCCCCCGGATTGAAAAATTTTTTGATCAGGTGAGCGATCGCACCACCCTCACGGATTGGGTGAATTGGCTTCTGGGTTTTGGTCAGAGTGCGATCGCTTCCCCCCATCCCAACCTTGAACTCGCCCGCCGCCTCGATCTCCTCGCCCGTCAAACCCAAAATATCCCCAACATCTCCGAAATCGGAGCCGTCTCCAACGCCATCTCCACTCAACTGATGCTACGTCAAACCGGCGGTGTCGTCTGGGAATATGACGGGCCCGATAGGTAGTTACTAAATATTATCCTTGGTGTAAAATCGCTCACACTCATCTGCCGATCGCCCCAACTGTAAACCCCCTAACAAAGTTCCTACCCGCACACAACGAATCTTGCTGACAATCGGTTGCGTTGTGGGTGCTGCCGGATTGTTGCGATCGGCATTAACCGGCATTGATGCCAGCATCAACAGGCCCGTATCGGGTTCATCGCCAGCCAAGGCCCCTGTTTCGTCAAATGTAATCCGCTGATTTGGCATCGTGTTAGCCGTAGCAGACCAAAAGGCAGCATTATCGGTGTAACTTCGGATGGTTTCCACGCCCTTCGCTCCCGTCCAGAGGGCTAAACCCCCTGTATCCTCAGCGGTGTTTTCCCCGTCGAGGTTTGTCATAATCATCACCTCATTGGGCTTCACATCGGTGGTGCGCCCCTCTTCAAACAGTCGGTCTACACTGGCTTTCGTGTTCGCATCGGTGATGGCCGCATCATTCAATGTCGCGGGATACACCGCAATTTCCGGCACACCATCAATCACCCGAAACGCGACACTGTAGGGGACTTTGCTTGATTGAGCATTGTTACGGGCTTCTTCGATCGCTTGAAGCATCCGACCATTGACGGCATTCACCCGACGCTGGGAGACCCAACCGATCCAACTGGGGCCTGCGATCGCCGCCAAAATCCCGATTAACACCACCACAACTAATAGCTCAATCAGCGTAAAGCCGCGTTCTAATTGTGATTTGTTGGGCTGATTCATAACTCACCGGAATAAAGGAACTGAACTGAATTAGGTTATTGATTAATCACCCCTTCTGCATTGACCTCCACAGACGTACTGGGGAAGAAACTCCGACGGGTAATGGTATTGGCCCATTCACCCGGATTATTCCGGGGTTGAATCCGGGCGTAGGCATTCCCCCGTAAATAGAGTTTAACAATGCCCTCTTCAGCATTAATACAGGAATAAAAACTATAGGTTTGGAACGCAGGTGGTGGTTGCGCAGGGGCAGGATTGGGGGCCGGGTTTTGAGTTCCGTAATAGGGGGATTGAATCCAGCCTTCATGGGGTGGTGTGACTGGTGCGGGGCAAGCCGTGCGGGGGAGGGCATTGTTATTTGCGATCGTGGTTTGGTCGATGTAATCTACCAAAATTTGCACGGTACTACTCGCATCAAAAGCTTC
>CAZCWE010000473.1:0-3213 GCA_964502285.1 uncultured Spirulina sp.
GGATTTGAGGCCGTGCTGATTCTTCATCCTCGGCGTTGACCCCGGTATTGCCCAGTTCAGGATAGGTGAAGGTGATGATTTGGCCGCGATAACTGGGGTCGGTGAGCACTTCTTGGTAGCCGGTCATGCCGGTATTGAAGACAACTTCACCGATCGCAGTCCCGGTGGCTCCAAAGGAAAAGCCGTGGTAAATCGATCCGTCAGCGAGGACGAGCAATGCGGGTAGTTCTTGGGAAATGGGCATAGATGTTGCGGGTAACTCAGCCAATCACCTACCTTACAGGGGTTGTCTCAGGGATAGGGCATTCAATCCTACAATTTTAAGAATGTGTTGCTCAAATGAGGCCAATGGGGTGAAGTTCTCCCTACTTGATGCTGGTATTTGCTGGCGTTATTCCTAATTCTTGTCCACTCTGCAATCGTTATGATCGAAGCTGATTCCTCATTTCTCCGTAATCTTTGGTACTTGGCACTGCCGAGCAAAACCCTGAAGCCCGGTAAGCTGCTGGCGAAAACCCTCCTCGGTGAACCGATCTTGTTCGGGCGCAGGGCGACGGGGGAAGCGTTTGCGATGCGGGATCTCTGTCCGCACCGGGCGATTCCCCTCAGTTGTGGCCGGTTTGATGGGGTGGAGGTGGAATGTTGTTATCACGGTTGGCGGTTTGATGCGGCGGGGAGTTGTACCCATATTCCGTCGTTGGTGACGGGACAGCAGTTGAATTTAGACCGTTTTGGGGTGAAGTCCTACGCGGTGGCGGAAGCGCAGGGCAATCTGTGGATTTTTATGGGCGATCGCACCCTCGCAGACCCTAACGAAATTGCGATCGTGTCCGGCTTTGAAGGTCGCTCCCCACAATTTCACCTCAAGATGATCTACCCCTGCGCCCAAGATCATGCCGTCGTTGGCTTGATGGACCCGGCCCATTCTCCCTTTGTCCATCGCGCCTGGTGGTGGCGATCGGGCCACGACTTCCACGAAGAAGCCCGCGAATTTGTCGCCTCCCATCTCGGCTTCACGATGGTGCGCCACCAGGTCGGGATCATGACCTTTGTGTACCGGATGCTGGGCGGTGTCCCCGAAACGGAAATTTCCTTCCGCCTCCCCAGCGTCCGCATCGAAAGCACCACCACCGCCCGCTATCACGT
Source organism: uncultured Spirulina sp. (assembly GCA_964502285.1). Classification (GTDB taxonomy): domain Bacteria; phylum Cyanobacteriota; class Cyanobacteriia; order Cyanobacteriales; family Spirulinaceae; genus Spirulina. The sequence goes on from CAZCWE010000473.1 coordinate 1,147, forward strand.
CAGCAACCTCACCACGATCACCCCCCTCACCGAGTCAGAATCAGAAGTCAACTTTTTCGCCTATTGGAATGTGCCCTGGCTTGGCCTTGTCGCCCCGTTCCTCCGTCCCCTCGCCTGGCAGTTCCTCAAACAAGACCGCGATGTGGTGGAACAGCAACAGGTGGGTTTAAAATTTGACCCTTCTTTGATGTTGATCCCCGATTCCGATCAACTGGCGAAATGGTATTTTCAACTCAAAAAAGAGTACGCCCAAGCCCAAGCCGAGGGGCGCGACTTTGTGAATCCGGTTAAAGATCGCGTTTTAAAATGGCGGGCCTAGGTGTTTATCCCCTCTAGGGAGCGATCGCTCCGTGCTAATTACGCCACGTCTCCGACACAGCCGTCACAAAGTTTAGGACACCTAAGGTTCCCTTTTTCTCAAAAGATACTGTCGAGGGCTGATTAAATGTCCTAACAAACTTGTCCACTGCTATATTTCAGCAGCTAAGAGATGTTGCCCCTAATCATTAAAGGCTTTGAGACAAATTTTCTGGGGTTGGCTGTGGGCTTCGGTTAACGCCGCTTCCACCGCCCGCAGCATCACCTCATAGGAGAAAGTGGGGCGGGGAATGAGGCTGGCAATGCCAATACTGATCGTGATGATCGGGGTGACGGCTTGGCGGGGATGGTTGATCTGGAGGGCTTGGATGCGTTGGGTCATGGCGTGGGCGATCGCGCTTGCATCGTTGGCGCAACATTGGGGTAAGGCGATCATGAACTGATCATCGCGATACCGCGCTAGAAAATGGTGGGTCTCGGCGAGCGTCGCGTAGAGATTCTGCCCCACCTGCGCAAAACAGCGCTGACCCGCTCGAAAGCCGTAAATTTCTTCGTAGGCCATGAATGCATTAATTTGGCAGAGCAACAGGGTTAAGGGTAGGGTCTGTTGCGCCAATAGATCCCATTGTTCAATGAGATACTGCGTCATGGTTTGGCTGTTCGGCAGAGTTTTGAGCGGGTCAAGGTCTGCATCGTCGTCGTCATCCGACTCGGTGAGCACCGCGATCGTAATTAAGCGCAACTGGAGGGTTAAACGAGCGATCGCTTCTGCCTCACAGAATGGATAGCCTAAATAATCCGCCCCACCGACGGCAAACACCCGCTCGCGATCGCAGGGGCGTGTTGGGGTTCCCACAAACAGCACCGGCAAGGGTCGATTTTGAATCGTAGGCGGCAGCATGGTGCAGAGATGGTAGCTGTCGATGGTTGCTAAGTCCGTCGCGAGGAGAATAAGGGCGGGGGAGCGGAGGGCAATCTCAGCCGCGATCGCGACCCCATCATCCACCGAGGCGCACCAATGGAGTTGATAGTGGTGGGTTTTGCTGAATTGCTGAAACCACGCTGCAATCATGGCATCAGGGGTGATCAGGAACAGGACAGGCGCAGGGATCAGCTTCAGCATAGGACAAGCAAGGGTGACAGGGTCGCTGGAGAACGACATTTTCAAAATGGGACCGTCGGCAGACGCTGGCGAACACGCGATGCACGATGAGAGACTGTAACAAACGGTTACAATGGTCTCAGGGCTAGCGGCAGATTCAGAACTGAGGCTCAAAATCCGAAACTGGTGATCATCCGTGAAACCGGCAGACTACCGTTGTTCTGGGGCTGGGGTGGCAGGGGTGAGCATCGCCATCCAGCGTATCGATAGGTCTTCATTAAACCTGTTCAAGAATGAGAACTGCTAGAATTTTGATACTAGAGAATGCTGCTTATGTTACAGATACTTTACATTTTGGTCTTTACCGTCATCGCCTTCCTGGCGGTGAGTAATTTAATTCGGAGCCTTGTGACCTTAAACGTCGAATCCAATCGCCGCGTCCGGACAGGCTCTCAATCTCCGACGAGTAGACCGCGCCGCCCTGTTTCCGCACCCCACCCTGAACTGTTAGACGATTACGGTCAACCCATTGATGAACCCCTGCTTGTGGTGCGCTCCATTAATGTAGACGATGCCCGTGAGAAATTGGATGCTCTTTATGATGCGTCGCCGAGTTCATCCCCGGAGCCGACGGAAGAGTCCTAGGC
>CAZCWE010000474.1:0-378 GCA_964502285.1 uncultured Spirulina sp.
GGGATGTTGTCCTATATTGTGACGAATAAATGGATGCGGGCGGGCTATGGGGAGCGGTTGCGGGGCTTTTTCCGCGATCGCGTCGTGATGGAGGAGATTATTGATTTTGGCCACGCGCCGATCTTCCAAGATGCGGATACGTTCCCTTGTATCATCGTGGCGCGTCGTGAGGAGTCTCCCACGGCGGATCATGCGGTGCGGATCTGCCCGGTTCCCCGCGACGATTTACCCCAAATCAATCTCCCTCAATATGTCCGTCAGTCGGGCTATCCTGTGCCTTGGTCACGGTTCTCTGAGCAGGCTTGGAGCCTCGAACCCCCAGCGGTGGATCACCTCATGGACAAAATCCGCGCTGTGGGTGTGCCGTTAACTGAATTT
>CAZCWE010000474.1:388-824 GCA_964502285.1 uncultured Spirulina sp.
AAAAACAAACTTATCCAAGCCGATCCAAAATCCGCCGAAATTATCAAGCCTTATCTACGCGGTCAAGACATTAAACGCTGGTCTCCCGAATGGCAAAACCTTTGGATGATCTTTACTCGACGCGGAATTGATATTGATCAATATCCTGTCATCAAAAATTATCTTGAACAATACCGAAAACAATTAGAACCAAAACCAAAAGATTGGAACTCTAGCAAAAAGTGGCAAGGCAGAAAATCAGGCAGTTATAAATGGTATGAAATCCAAGATCCTGTAGATTATCATCTACTTTTTCATGATCCAAAAATTATTTATCAAGTAATCCAAACTCTTCCACAGTATGCTTTTGATGAATCAGGCTGCTACGGAAATGATAAAACCTTCATTTTGCCGTGTAGTGATTTTTATTTAATCGCGTGTTTGAATTCTCCTTTGA
>CAZCWE010000474.1:834-3199 GCA_964502285.1 uncultured Spirulina sp.
TTCTGTCAAAAATCATTTACAAAAACACAGACAAAAGTTAGCTAATCGTGCAGGTTCTCAAGAATGGTGGCAACTTCAGTCTCAATCCACATTGAAAGATTTTGATAGTGTCAAAGTCATTTATCCTGATCTTTCTTGGTATTCGCGTTTCTGTATAGACACAAAAGGATTTATTTTGAATGATTTGTGTTTTGGGATAGTTGTAGAAGATCTTTGGATATTGGCAGTTTTATCATCTCCATTGTTATGGGCTTATATGTGGCGAAATGTTATTCATGGAAAAGATGATGTTTTACGATTAAAAAACATTTATATGGAAAATCTCCCGATCGCGCCTCCCACTCCAGAAATCCGCGCCGCAGTAGAACCCCGCGTCGCGCAACTGATCGAACTCACCCAACAGAATCAACAAAGCCACCGCGACCTGATCGACTGGCTCCGCACGGATCATCAGATCGTAAAACCCGGCCGCAAACTCGAAGACTTTAGCCAACTCAGCGAAGACGAATTTATCCAAGAACTGAAAAAACGCAAACCCAAAGGCAGCAACTTCAGCATCGCCGCCCGTCGTGAAGCCAAAGACACCTATCACGAACTCGCCCCCCAAATCCAAACCCGCAATGGTGCGATCGCTCACCTCGAACAGGAACTAAACCACCTGATCAACCAAGCCTACCAACTCACCCCCGACGAAATCGCCCTAATGTGGCGCACCGCCCCGCCCCGAATGCCGATCGCCCCGCCACAAGCTGAGTAAAATGTTAGGTGAGCAATGCCCATCTTAAATGCCGTATTGCGATCGTTTCAGTTCACCCGGAAACCGTAGGCACATGACCAACCGTGAGCAATTGATTCAGGAATTAGAACAGGCTCCCGATGATTTAATTCATTTAGTCCTGGATTTTCTCCATCGCATCAAAGCGATGCAAACCCCCCATCCGCTGGCAAAATTTTCAGGAATCTTAAGTGATTCAGAAGCAGAACAACTACAGCAAACCATTGCAGCAGAATGTCGGCAGGTAGATTTGAATGAGTGGTGAAATTGCGCTTGATACCTCTGCTGCGATTCGTTTTTTAAATGGGAATGAAGCCATTGCTGAAAAAATACTGGCTTTGCCGGACGTAATATTGCCAATGGTTGTGGTTGGAGAGTTACTCTTTGGCGCAGAAAATTCAAGCCGTTCGTTACAAAATTTACCGCGCTATCTGGAGTTTATCGCAGCTTGTCAAGCCGTGCCATTAGGCAGAGAAACCGCCATAATATATGCCCAAACACGGTTAGCCTTGAAGCGCAAAGGACGACCCATTCCCATGAATGATGTGTGGATTGCGGCTCAGTGTATAGAACATCGTTGGATATTAGTCACCAATGATACTGATTTCGATTATGTGGATGGATTGAGAGTAGAGTGTTGGTAGCAAAAGACGAAATCGCCCTGATGTGGCACACCGCCCCGAATGCCGATCGCACCGCCACACATCGCCCCGCCACCCATCGCCCCGCCACCCATCGCACCCCCTTCCCCGTAAACGATAAGATGAGCAATGCTCACCCCAAACCGAAACTCACTCAACCTTAACCCTGAAACGATGGAGCTTATCCCATGCCTCAAACCGTGAAAGCGATTTACCATCAAGGCACATTTATTCTACAAACAGCCTGTGATTTGCCTGAAGGGGCGGAAGTTGAAATTCTGATTAAAACACCTCAAATTATCCCTCCTCAAATCACGGATCAAGCCACAAAGCAACACTTTTTAACGCAACTGGTGAAGCGAATGCAAGAAAACGCTCTTCCCTCTAATGCTCCACAATTTACTAGAGATATGCTACATGAACGCCGTTGATACTAATATCCTGATTTATGTTCATGATCCCCGTGATCTTGCCAAACAAGCGATCGCCGCTTCCTTGGTTTCTTCCCTGACCGATGGCGCTTTGATCTGGCAAGTTGCGTGTGAGTATTTAGCAGCGAGTCGTAAACTAGAGTCACTAGGTTATGACAGAAAAAAAGCCTATCAATATATTCGAGATTTGCAACAAGTTTGGTACACTATTTTGCCAAGTTGGGCTGTGATTGATCGGGCTGAAAATTTAATGAGTCGTTTTAGCCTGTCACACTGGGATGCAATGATTATTGCAGCTTGTTTAGATGCCAAAATTGACACTATTTATACAGAAGACTTTGGATATTCAACAATTGATGGTCTAAACATCGTCAACCCTTTTCACGGTTCCTAAGTGCGAGCTAAGAAACATTCAGATATAGCAGTAGACAAGTTTGTTAGGACATTCAACCAGCGCACCCTAAGCGGAGTCGAAGGGTAAGCGGCCGGGCTTCGACGACCCTCAGCCCTCAATAATC
>CAZCWE010000475.1:0-1912 GCA_964502285.1 uncultured Spirulina sp.
ACTGCGTTTTTCATGACTACCATAACCCCAATAGAAAAATTTCGTGCTGCTGTGACAAACCCAAATATGTCATACCGGCACAAGATGAAGTGCCCTATCTACTATCAAACCCTGTTTTGAAAATCTGTGGGTGAATTTTCCGTAAAGTTTTGCCGAGTTTTTGCATAGCAATGATGAATTTTAGGGTGAATCGACCCTAAGCAAACGGGCCATGGTTTTCATGGCCCGTTTTTGCGGAGTTTTAGGATTTGAGGGGGGCGATACTGCCCCTGTTTTGCCGGATCGATACGAGGCAGGGCGTGGGGTGTTTCCCCGAAGTGTTAACCCTTCAGCTTTGTCACTAGGAGTTGGTTGGTGAGTTTGGGATCGGCGCGGCCGCTGGTTTGCTTCATGATTTGACCCATGAAAAAGCCTTGGATTTTGGTTTTACCGGCGCGGAATTGCTCCACTTTATCGGGGTTGGCGGCGATCAGGTCGTCGATCATGGTTTCGATCGCGCTCATGTCGGAGATTTGGGTCATGCCCTTGCTTTCGACCAGTTTGGCCACGGAGTCGATGGGGGTGGTGAGCAGTTCCGGGAGGATGTCCTTGGCGATTTTGCCGCTGATCGTGCCTGCGTCGATCAGTTGGAGCAGTTCGGCAAGGGTGGCGGGGGTGAGGGCGATGTCGCTGATGTTGAGTTTTTCGCTGTTGAGATAGCCCATGATGTCGCCCATCAGCCAGTTGGCGATCTGTTTCGCGTCGGTTCCCAGGGCGATCGCACTCTCAAAATAGGCCGTCATTTGATGGTCATCGGTGAGCACCCGTACATCGTAGGGCGAGAGGCCCAGATCGGTTTCGTAGCGATCGCGCTTCGCCGCCGGGAGTTCCGGCAACTCCGAGCGCCACTCTTCCAACTGCGCTTTTGACACCTCAATCGGCGGTAAATCCGGCTCCGGAAAATAGCGATAATCGCTCGACCCTTCTTTTTTGCGCATACTGATCGTGCGTTGGCTGCCCTCTTCCCAGAGGCGCGTTTCCTGATACAGCGGCTCGCCCGCGTTGAGGGCTTTCGTTTGCCGTTCGATCTCGTAGTCGATCGCCTTTTGGATCGCACTAAACGAGTTCATATTCTTAATCTCGATCTTCGTGCCAAATTCTTCCTGACCCACCGGACGAATCGAAATATTCACATCACAGCGCAGCGACCCTTCTTGCATATTGCCGTCACTGATCCCCAAGTAGCGCACAATCCGCCGCAGTTCTTGGCCATATTCCGCCGCTTCGGCCCCAGTGCGAATGTCCGGCTCCGAGACAATTTCCAACAGGGGAACCCCCGCCCGGTTAAAATCCACAAGGGAATGAGTCGAACCGGAAAGGCGATCGCTCCCCGCATGCACCAACTTGCCTGCATCTTCTTCCATATGCAGCCGCGTAATTCCGATTTTTTTGCGGGTCGCCTCTTTTGTGACGGGATCAACGAGCTCAATCTCTAGCCAGCCATGTTCAGCAATGGGGAGGTCATATTGAGAAATTTGATAATTTTTGGGTAAATCTGGGTAAAAATATTGCTTACGATCAAATTTGCTGTAGGGGGCAATCTGGCAATTGAGGGCCAGGCCGGTTTTAACGGCAGATTCCAAGACTTTTTCATTGAGAACCGGCAAAACCCCCGGATATCCTAGGCAAATGGGCGAGATGTTCGTGTTCGGCGGCGCACCAAATTCCGTCGAAACGGGGCTGAAAATTTTGGTTTTGGTGTTGAGTTGACAATGGGTTTCTAGGCCGATGACGGCTTCGTAGGTCGTGGAGGTCGCTGTTGCTGGCATAACAATAAAAATTCGTTGGCGTAAAACGTTGTTGGCTTCTGCGTCGTGCTCCTATTTTAGCCCGTCTGTTCCCTGCAATTATTCTGTATTGGTTGATCTTCAGG
>CAZCWE010000475.1:1922-3195 GCA_964502285.1 uncultured Spirulina sp.
TGGCTATGCGTCCGGGGAAATGGGGAGCGAGGCATGGCGATCGCTGATTCGCGACTTGGGCTGGAGGGGCGCGATCTATCAGTTGCAGTGGGACGAGGGGCTGAACATCACCTTAGGGACGTTGGCGCAACAGGAACCCGACGCAGCGATCGCCCATTGGAACCGCTGCCGCAACCAATTTAAACGCATTGGCAAGAGCTTTCTCCCGAAACTGATCTGGGAGTTAAACGTGGCGACGGTGTCCCTGTGGTCGATTGCCCACGGCACTCAGGTGGCCTACTACACCCTGCGGGATTGGGCGGAGGCGGATATTCAACTCCTCGATGCGGTGCTGTTGGCGGGGACGGTGCGGCGCGATCGCGGCAAAGACTGGGGGCGAGTGGCGCACAATCTCCAGGGCACACTGTTTAACCTCTACAACGCCGAAGACCTGATGCTCAAACGGTTCAGTCAACTCCTAGACTGGAAACGCAGCCCCTGCGGGATTAAGCCGATTCGTGAAGAGGGCGATCGCATCCTCAACATCGACGCAACCCCCCACATGACCACGGCCAACTACACCCCCGACAATTGCCGCGCCGTGCTCACCCGCACCCTCTCGGCCCATTGGCAGCAATCCTAATGCTGCGCAACGGTAATCTGACCGATTAGGGACAAAGCGCCGCTGTCCAGGCTTGAGATTCGCCCCGCCGACATCGTTGTTGTTGTCCAACCCAAACTAATTGCCAACCGGATTCGTGATGCCACACAAAATCTAAGCGTAAACGGATCGCAGCAACGGAATCATCCGCTAAGCCGACAACGGTTACGGTGGCGATCGCGCCCCCTTGAGCATCATAGTCAAGCTGCACGGATTCTGATTGCCGACCTTCGGATTCACAGGTGAGATCCGCAAATAGTGCCAATGCCGTTGCTTGGGGAGTATCGCCGAGAATACGGTAACGCTGGGCGTATTCCTGGGGTGAAATCTCCCGATAGTGCGATCGCGCCACCTCTGCCTGAGCGACACCGCCAGACAGCAGCCCCAAACTCACCAGGGTTATGCTTAGAAATCGTTTTAAATTCATTCTCCTAGTTGGGAAAAGAGGAGCCACAAACTGCACAAATGATTCACCAATGATTGAGGACTGCTATCGGGAAAGTATGGCGGAACTGAAAATCTTTCGCAAGCAAGCTGAAAGGGTTCTGGGCAACGGTCGAGACGGCGTATTTGACTTGATATAGCAGTGGACAAGTTTGTTAGGACATTTAATCAGCGCACCCTGAGCGGAGT
>CAZCWE010000476.1:0-3195 GCA_964502285.1 uncultured Spirulina sp.
CCACTTTAACCACTGCATCAGAAAAGTTATACCAATCACTGTGGATGTCCTGAACCGCTTGCACCGCTTCCCGGTACTGACTCACTTGAGGGGTAAATAATTTAGATTGTCGCTCTTGACGTAGCGACAAAATCGCCTCTCGTGCTAACGTTTCGGGGTAGAACTCTAGATAATCAGGGGGTATATAACCAATCGTTTGATCAGGATTTGTCATGAGTGGTCATCCGTTACTCTTGCTCAAAAGATTGGCTGTTGAACTTAAGTGTCCGACAGTTCTCCATGACGGTACGGGCGACATCATCAGGCACCCCTTCAGGAATTTCTGCTTCAATTTCGAGGGTGAGTTTGACTTTTGCACCGTGCAAAGCGGTTAGGTGCTGGATTACCTCGTTCGCGATCGCGGGAGCGTCTCGATTCACCCGCATGGCGTCAATTTCAACGTTACCATAGAACCGCCGGAGTACAGGAGTTTGGCTTCCTCCCGATCCATCGCCGGAGCTACGAATCGTTCCTTCATCACCAGAGGGCGAGCCATCACCCGATTCTGTCCCCGTTGTTGTCACTCCTTTTCCACTAGGGGTTGTAGATGTCGGAGCTTGTTCGGCGTCGAACTGTCGTTGGGCAATGTCTGGTTTGACGAGCAAGCTTTGCGGACTAATCCCAGGCGTTATTCCCGTTCCCGCTAGCAAACCGAGATATTTTCCCGTTTCTTCGTCAAATCCCTCAGCATAGGCGAAGTTATCCGCCCAAATCGTTGATGTAACGCCATTGCGGATGGCTTCGAGGAGGACATTTTGGTCTTTCAATCGTGGCAGGTAAAGGTATTGGGTGAGGTACTCCCAGAGGCGCTTCAAGTCGATATGGTTGGTTTCTCGCCAGAGGAACTTATCTAGGGCTTCTAGGCGTAGGTTTGTCGCGGCGTAATTGTCAAGGAGATCGCCTTCATGGACAGCTTTTTTGCTTGCTCGCGCGATCGGTGAGTCTTGACCTTGCAGCCGCGTTTCCTTCCATTCGATACCGCCTTGGGCATCCGGTTGCATCGGCACCAGAAGCCATTGATAGGTATCGTTGAGAATATTATCAACATCTTTGTTCGTTCCATCCCTTTTCGTTTCTGCCTGACTCCGCTGAAAGTTATCGAGATTCAGGGTTTTCTTCTTGTCGTCAGCGAGAATCGACTCCCAGGCGAGATATTGAGCGACATTCCGCTCTAGGTTCTCAATTTTGGCTTTGTCTGGAGCCAGGAAAAGCAGGGTATTTTTGTAATAACGAGGGCTGCTGCCTTTGTGGTTTAGGGCATCTTCAATCCATTGGCGAGCGGAGGTATCGTCGCTGAGACGGCTGCAGGGATGCTGGGGAGCAAGGACGACCAGACGCACTCCTAAACTGGGGTCATCGGGAATATCTGCAGTTGATTCCGGGGCAATATGGACGGCACTGAACTCATTGCGCGACTTATCATTTTTTAGTCGTTTGATGATTTCTTCCCAAACCTTGTAACGATCGCTCTGGTATTGATTAGCTCGTTCTTGGGCGGTGCGGTTGACGTTGGGTTGGGTTGAAACCCAGTAGCGGTTACCGTCGATGTAGAGGTAGGTGGCTTGGTCGGTGAGACGGCGCAGAGCATCGCCAAAGGTGGCGGCGGTTTCTCCAGGCTGGACGCAAGCGAGTTTGATTCTGCGGTCTTCCAGTCCGCGATTGGCTGCTCGTAGAGTGGGGGCAGAACCCATGTAAATCGAGCGAGTCACTCGGCGACAGGCAGAGTAACGCCCTAGATTGGGGTTCTGTCGGTCTAGCGCCAGGGGTAGGGAGTTCGGGCCGTCTACGTCTTTATCAATAACGGGAATCCAGTTATCGTCCAGGTAGCGGGTTAGTTCGGACTGCACCTGGGAATCGTCCATGGGGACGTGGGCTGGCATAATCAGCAGGCTTTGGTCGTTGCGTTCCCAGAGGGAGTGAATCACTTTTGCCATCAGGCGCAGCACGCCACGGGTACGCTGGAATTTATCCAGACTAGACCAGTCGGAGTAGAGGCGATCAAAGAGTTCGGGATGAATCGGATAGGCGTCTCGCATCCGTCGCTCATAGTCGCCTTCTTTGCATTCAGCGGGAAACTCCTGTCTCTGAGTGCGGTACATTTCTGAGAAAGCCCGGATCACAGCATCCCGTTGGACAAAGAGGTTGGGGTCAGCCGCGATCTGAAACAGCCGCCGTCGCACGATCTCAAAGCTTTCTTCAGCGCTGGCGGGTCGCCAAGGGGACTCGACGCGACCGATCGCATTCTTGAGGCGATCAAGGGCTTCTTTGCCTCTCTCTCCTCCGATTTCAATATCAGAGGATGGAATACTGACAACGAGTAAAGTCTGCTTGGCGTTTTTAGCCGACTCGCTCAGGGTTTGAGCAAAGGTGAATTGGGTGTCGAAACTGCCACCAGCAATATCGCTGCGGTCGTGTAATTGTCGAGCATAGGCAACCCATTCATCGATCAGAATCAAACATGGGGAAAAGCGGTTGAAGAGTACCTTGAGGGCATCACCCGGATTGGTGGAGGTTTCATCGGCATTGCGAATGATTTCATAGCCCTCTAACCCGCCGAGTTGCCACGCCAATTCACCCCAGAGCGTTTTGATCAAAGGACGGTTTTGGCTCTTGTGTTCGGGTTTGTAGGGGGCGATACCGCTAGGCTGGAGTTTATTCCCCACAAGGACGGCGACGTTGACGTTTTGGGGGGGTTTGGTCAAGCCAGTCTCTTGGAAGATGGGTTCCATTCCAGGAAGATCCGCGATCGCTAAGGCATTGCACAAATGATACAGTGCTAGCATGGCGTGGGTTTTACCGCCACCAAAGTTGGTTTGCAGTTCAATCACCGGATCGCCGCCTTTTCCACTTAGGCGCAGTAATGCCCCGCTCAGGAGTTGCTTGAGTCCTTCGGTCAGGTAGGTACGCCGGAAGAATTCTGTGGGGTCACGGTATTCATCGGAGCCTTCATCCAGGTAAACTTGCCAGAGGTCAGCGGCAAATTCAGCTTGTTGGTAGCGCCCTGAGGCGACATCGGGGTGAGGGGTGGTAATTTCGCGCCAGGGTTTTAATCCTGACATCGGCTGTCCGACGGTAGGAGCCACAGCCGCACGGCGAGTTTCCCGACGGGCTTGACCTTCAAAGCGAACCCGCAAGAGTTCTTGTTTCTGCTTTTCG
>CAZCWE010000477.1:0-3188 GCA_964502285.1 uncultured Spirulina sp.
ATTTTGCCTTCTTTGACTAATTGATCGCCAACTTCAGTTAATTTTTCCGCCAAGAAAGACGTTGTGCCCACGCCAATCATCAGCATTTCTTGAATCCAGTTTGTGTTTTCCATCGCGTTCTCCCATGGCGTTGATGGTGCAAATCCGCTTCTCCATTGTCCCGTCCTTGCCCTGAACCTGCCACTCTGCGGCCAGGAAATTTGGCAGCAGTGGGCCAAGCCACAGAACTCAGGGGGGGTTAATTCCCTAATACATCCGGGTGAGGATGTAGGAGGAAAGGTCTTCGAGGGCTTGGGCGCAGGCGGATGGGGGTAGGGTGTTGAGGTGGGCGATCGCCTGCTGAGAATGATGAGCCGCCAAGGCGCGCGATCGCTCAATGCCGTCCGTTTCCTGCACGAGTTCTAAGGCCTGTTCAAGATCCCCAGCTTGGCTAAATTCGCGCTCAATGAGCGCCGCAATATAGGGTTTTTCTTCCATGGCGTAGAGCACCGGAGCCGTTAGATTACCACTGGCCAGATCCGAACCCGCCGGTTTCCCCAACACCTCACTGGTGGCGGTGAAATCGAGAATATCATCCACAATTTGAAACGCCAAGCCAAAATGATGGCCGAAATGATAGAGATCTTGGGTCAACTCCACAGGCGCATCACTGAGCACCGCTGCGGCCTTGGCACTGTTGGCAATCAGCGACGCGGTTTTGTAATAGCTTTTTTCGAGGTAGGCTTCGATGGATAAATCCGTATCAAAACGGTTCAACCCTTGGCGAATTTCCCCCTCAGCAAAATCGCGAATCACCTCTGAGAGCAATTTCACCACCTGTAAATTATCCAAGTTGGCCAGATACCAGGACGACTGGGCAAACAGGAAATCTCCCGCCAACACGGCGATGCGATTGCCAAAAAAATTATTGACCGTGGCCACATTGCGGCGCAACTCCGACTCATCCACCACATCATCATGGACGAGGCTGGCGGTGTGAATCATTTCGGTGATTTCGGCCAGGCGACGATGGCGGGGGGTGATCTCTTGCTCGGCCATGGTTCCCCGCGCCACCATCAGCACGATAGCCGGTCGCATCCGCTTTCCTCCCGCGCCAAAGAGGTGTTCCGCTGCCGCGCTCAAGATGGGGTGTTTGGCCCCCACGAGGGTTTTAAGGTTGGTGCTGAGGATGTCAAGGTCGGCTTCTACAGGAGAAAACAGGGATTTTACAGAGGTCATTGGTACGCCCCAATCGGCAGAGGACAGCAGGATAGTTAAAAAAGTTTACATATCTTTTCATTTATTTTAAGACAACTCCCAGGCTATCCACCAAGTTTGTGGAAAATTCCACCCCAATCGGGGCCCGGCGATCGCGACATTTAGCCAAAAAACGAGCAATCATGCCTCTAAAGCATGGTGAGTTCCCCCACCACCTCCAGGCGTTTATAGTCACTCAGTTTCATAAATTGCTCGGAGAGGGTTTCGGCCACGGGGGGGGTGATCCAGCCCAGTTGCCGCAAGATGTGGATCGCGATCGCCGATTTCGCCCGCTTCGCCCCATCATGGACTTTAATCGCCAGGCCCAACCCTTCCCCGACGCGGCTGATACATTGAATTCCTTCCGCTCCGGCTTTGCTCACCAATTCGCCTTCGGTCATCCGCATCAGTTCGGTATCAAACGCACCATCCCCCGCCACCAAATGCGGATAGTAGGTCATGGCGCGTACAATCCGTTCAAGATCGAGATGCTCCCCAGACGCCAGTTGAGCGTATAAGCTCGCCATCTGGATCAAGGGCATGGAATAGATCGGCGCCCCACAATCATCACGGGCACGGATAAATTCATCGGCGGGCATCCCTAAGAGTTCGCTGATTTTGGTGATGATCAGTTTTTGGACGGGGTGGCTGCGGTGGAGATAGGTTTCGAGGGGATAGTACCGCTGTTGGGCGACGGCGAGCATCCCGGCGTGTTTGCCGGAGCAGCAGTGTTGGAGGGGGCTGTCTTTGCCAGGGGGCGTGGGACATTGCAGGGCGGTGGGGTCGATGTCGCAACGCCAGAGAATATTAAAGACTTGGCGGGCGTGTTCCACCGTGCCGTGGTGGGAGCTACAGATCACGGCAAGGTCGCGATCGGTGAGGCCGTAGCGTTCGATCGTGCCGGTGCTGGTGACGGCTAGGGCTTGGAAGGGTTTGAGGGAGGAACGGATAAAGGTGCTCATGGCGGCGTTCCCGGCTTGGGTGAGCAAGCGCCCTCGATGGTCGGCAATCACCGCTGTGACACGATGGGTGGATTCAAGAATACCTTCTCGGAGGAGTTGTACTTCTAGTTCTGGAGCTGAATTCCGAAGACCTCGCGTCATAATAGCGTTCTGGCAATGGGATAAAGGGCAGGGTAGGGGATCGAGCGGGGTTAAAGGTAGGTATCGGCTGCGACCCAAAGGGCACTGCCGCCGATGATGCTGAGGATAATCCAGAAAAAGGTTGCCTGGAGCCGTTGGAGGATGGGTTGCACTTGATAGGATACAACGAGGCGATCGCGCATCAACACTTCATCGGTTTTTTGCCACCGTTGGCCGTCATACCAGCCGGATTCTTCGTAGACTACCTCCGTTTGTGAGAGGCGATCGCGAATATACAGCCACCCTAAATAAAGGCGGAGCAACAGCAGCACCACAATCACCAACGCTCCCCCACTGGCGGCTAAGGCAAATTGCAGCGGCAGCCGTTCCGGTCGAAAGCTCGCCGCCGCCGTTGGCCCCGCAATCACCCAACTCCAGGCCCACACCCAAAACAGTTTGCGCACATAGACGAAGCGCGATTGCACCGTCCAGTTAAAGAACCAGGCTTCGCGCAACTGCTCATATTCATTGAGGGGCTGTTGCTCTTCGGGGACAGGACACCGGGTGGAAGGTTCAGAGGACATCACAGTAGTGGCTCCGGATCATCAGCGGGGAAATCAATGCGCTCGGCATGACCCCAAAATGCCTCTAAATTATAAAACTCTCGCTCGGTGGGCAGCAGCACATGAACAATGATTTCGCCGTAATCTTGCAAGACCCAACTGCCTTCGGTTTTGCCGGCGGTGCGGAGGGGGTAGCGTTGCCACTGCTCTTCCATTTTGGCTTCGACGGCATCGGCGATCGCCCGCACCTGAGTGCGCGAAAACCCACTTGCCACGATGAAATAGTCACTGAGGTAACAGACATCAG
>CAZCWE010000478.1:0-3186 GCA_964502285.1 uncultured Spirulina sp.
TCTTTAGAGGAATGGTTCACCTATTACGATGGGGTGCTCGCGGATGAAACCCTCTACAATGAACGGGTCAAAGCCTTGACCCAAATGGTGTTTGATGTGTTCGACCAAGACGAAGATAATACACTAAGCGCCGCCGAATGGGCGAACCTCTTATGTATTTACAACACCTCTCCGATCTACGCGCCGCTTATTTTTGCCCGACTCAATACCGATCCGGACGGCAACCTGAGCCGTGAGGCTGTCCTCAACCATATTGATGAATTTTTCTACAGTGACGACCCCGATGCACCGGGTAACAGTATGTTTGGCCCCTATTAAGCGATCGCCTCTTGCTGCCCGCCTCCCCCCCCATCGGAAGGTTCCGCACTATCCTGGACACTGTGTTTTGCGAAGCCTAACCCATGAACCCTGTTGATTATCTGCGCATTAGCCTCATCGATCGCTGTAATTTTCGCTGCACCTACTGCATGCCAGAGGATGCGGCGTTGCAGTATGTACAGCGGGACGACGTGCTCACCGATGCCGAGATTGTGACGTTGGTGCGCGAAATTTTTATTCCCTTGGGGTTTCGTAAATGGCGGCTCACCGGGGGAGAACCGCTACTACGGCCGGGGGTGGTGGAGGTGGTGCGATCGCTCGCTGCCCTGCCCGAAACGGAAGACCTTGCGATCACCACCAACGCCTTGCTGCTGGCCCCGATCGCTGCCGATCTTTACGCGGCGGGGTTACGGCGGCTGAATATTAGCCTCGATTCCCTAGAGCCGGAGGTGTTCGAGCAGATTATCGGCAATCAGGGGCGCGATCGCTGGGGTCAGGTGTGGGAGGGCATCCAAACTGCGTACCGGGTCGGGTTTAATCCCCTCAAGCTGAATGTGGTGGTGATTCCGGGGGTGAACGATCACGAGGTGGAAGCCTTAGCTGCCTTGACCCTGGATCAACAGTGGCATGTGCGATTTATTGAATTCATGCCCATCGGCAACCCGGAGCTATTCGGGGCGCGGGCTTGGATTCCGTCGGAGGAGTTGCGGCAACGGATTCGGCAGCGTTGGGGCTTGGAAGCGTCCCAGGTGCGGGGCAATGGCCCGGCGGATGTGTTCCGGATTCCCGGTGCGCAGGGAACGCTGGGGTTTATTAGTCAGATGTCCGAGTGTTTTTGCGATCGCTGCAATCGGATGCGCCTCTCTGCCGATGGTTGGCTCCGTCCCTGTCTCCTCAATGAAACCGGCCAGATCAACCTCCGCCAAGGGTTGCGCGACGGGACAGCGATCGCCACCCTCCGCGCCCAAGTGGCCGACATTCTCGCCCTCAAACCCGAAATCAACTTCAAAGGCCGCGAATCCGGCACAACCACGGGCCACTATAGCCGCACCATGTCCCAGATCGGTGGTTAATCGGTCTAAGTACCTTACTGCCGCCCTAAAGCAACCATTCTAGGGAAATGCCGACGCGACTATCTTTTTCGTAGCGGGAATTTTGTTTTTCGAGATCGGTGGCGAGTCTGAGATTAGGCGCGATCGCATACCCCAACGATAGGCTTGTGATCCCCACTTCCGCCGCCGTCCCCACCGAGACAAAACTCTGCTGAAGGGCAAGATCCGCCGCGCCTGTACGCGACAGAGCGAACTGCACCTTAACCCCCAGATTGAGCCCGTCGGTTTGTTGGCCCTCGGTGGTGATGTGCCGATAGCCCACCACAGGAGCCACGTTGAAATAGTGACCCAAGGGCCGGAGATAGTAGCGCAGATCGCCGCCCCACGTAGCGCGATCGCCGCTCCAGGTGCCTTGATAGCCGGCGCTCACCGTGGCGGCACTGTCGCCTAAAAATAGATCTTCCACCCCTACATGCCAGCCCCCTTGCCCCGCCGTCGAGGGAAAATTGGAGTACCCCAAACGCACACGGGATCGAAAGCTGGGATCATGGCGAATGTCGTCCCCCACATCGGGAACTGCTTCGAGCCAGCGTTGTAAAACGGGGCTTTCTTCAACCACATCCGGATCGAGATTAACGGCTTCTGGGGTGAGGGGTTGGGCCCAGAGGGCCGGGGTCAATCCCAGGGTGAACAGTGACGCGAAACCGATGGAGAGAGGCCAGGACTGACGCATAAAACAGGATTAAAACAGTATGCTAACGTTTTCAGATTGCTCTGTGATGGAACCGGACGAGCCTTAGGGATCTTCCCCGAAACACCAAGCGATCGCCCCCAAACCGAGCAATGCGATCGCCCACCATCCCACCGTTCCCAAGCCGCGAAACAGTGCCAACACATTCACCGACACAACACCCGAAATCAGCCAATTCAAACCGATGATTAGGAGCATGGCGATCAGCACAGGCATGGGGGGGTTCCTCAACTCTAGAGTTGAATGTACACCAGTTTTAGACCTGCTGAATTCGTTTTATGTGCCCGTGCGGGTGAATTGAAGCGCAGGGTGTGGCAGCTTTCGGACTGGCCGATCGTCCCATGACGCTGGGGTGAGTTCCTTTTAAACTAAGAGTATTCACCCACGCATCAAATTTTCCCATCACATTGCGATCGCAGTTGGCAGCCTAACGCGCTTAGCTGAGATTGAGGAGGTTAACACCATGGCATCAATCCGCAAGTACTATCCCCTACTCCTATCTCTCGTGGTGAGCCTTGTGGCTGGCCCCGCCCTCGCTCAAAATGCCAACTTTGATGAATTAGTGGTGACCCGTGGTTTTGACCGCGCCAAAGCGACGGTGATGGGTACAACCGGCGGCGCGATCCAACTGGCTGACCTGGCGGCCCAACGGGGGGGCAGTGCTGTGCCACCCGCCTGCCAAGCCACCGACATTTACACCAGCGAAACCCCCGACCACATCTTGACCGTGCGCCCCAGTATCGAGAATCTCCGCTTGGCGGTGAACAACGGCGGCGAGCCGACGATTTTGATGGTGCAAGACCCCAACGGGGCGATCCACTGTAGTGCGATCGGGCGCGGCTTTAATGAAGATGCAGTCTTGCAAGGCATAGACTGGACGGCTGGCGACTATCGAGTGTGGGTCGGGTCTGATGTGCCGGGGCGACAATATCGCCTTTCTGCGCGGGAATAAGCCCCCTGATGTTCGCTGCACCGTGACGCTTGAGCACCCAAAACGCTAGGGCCCGACAATTTTGACATCCTCCCCAGCCTAAAGGCGTGGGGATTCCCAGTCTAGCGAGCCAA
>CAZCWE010000479.1:0-3171 GCA_964502285.1 uncultured Spirulina sp.
CTTGGAGGGTTGCTTCCTGGTACAATAGCTCGATGCCAGCTTTTATCTTTTTAAAGAGAACTACTAAGTTTTTAGTGGTTCTCTTTATGCTATGTGCTTTGGCTTTGAGTGGAGGGGTCAGTGATTTTGTGATCTTTTCCGATGTCTTGATGGGGGGATCTTAGGGGCTTAGTTTAACGATCGCACTCCATTAACTTTAGTAAAAGCCGTGAAAGAGTTACTATGACGGCTTGAAAGTTCCTTTAAAATGAAGCGTGTGACCCATTGTAGAGAGTTAAGGCGTGATGTCTCGGCGAAACGATGTAATTCGATTTTTCCAACAGGTTTGCGATGATCCTGCATTGCAAGATCAGCTCAAGCCTCCCTGTGAAGCAACGCGTCATGGTTTTGCCAGAATCGCGCAAGCATCGGGGTATAGCATTGACGGTGCTGACATTGATAATTATGTTCGATTTGTCCAGTTTTACGGTGAGTGCCAACAGGCGATCGCTCGTCATCAGGATGGGCAGGAACCCCTAGCCCGTTGGCTCAATGATTGGCAAAAACACCTCAAACGGTTTGAAGAAAACCCCCTCGACGATCGGCATGACACGATCAAGCGTTTCTTATAGTCGGGTTACACTTCCTGATCCCATGTAGTGATTGGGCGGCTTTCCCTCCGCACGATCGCAGTATTCTAATCGTTCCAATTTATTTAGGAGAATCTTTTGCGTAATCAACCCACACCGAGCCTCCAGCCTATTATCGGCGGGGTTATTGCGGCACTAATTGTCCTGATTGGGTTTAATGCATTTGTCATTATCAACCCTGGCCAAGCCGGCGTGTTGAGCATTCTCGGTAAAGCTCAAAATGGCCCCCTCCTCGAAGGAATTCACTTTAAGCCTCCTCTGGTTTCCCAGGTGGATGTGTACGATGTCACGGTTCAAAAATTTGAAGTGCCGGCCCAAAGCTCCACGAAAGACCTGCAAGAACTCACTGCTAGCTTTGCGATCAACTTTCGGCTTGACCCGCTGAATGTGGTGAATATTCGCCGTGAGCAGGGAACCTTGGAAAATGTGGTCTCCAAAATCATTGCGCCACAAACCCAGGAGTCTTTTAAGATTGCGGCGGCGATCCGGACGGTGGAGGAGTCCATTACCAAACGGGCTGAGTTAAAAGAGGACTTTGATATTGCCCTCACGGAACGTTTGGATAAATATGGCATTGTTGTCCTCGATACTAGCGTTGTGGATTTAAACTTCTCGCCAGAGTTTGCCCGTGCGGTGGAAGAGAAGCAGATTGCGGAACAGCGATCGCAGCGAGCGATCTACGTGGCTCGTGAAGCAGAACAGCAAGCTCAAGCGGATATTAATCGTGCGACTGGTCGCGCCGAGGCTCAACGTCTCCTCGCAGAAACCCTGAAAGCGCAGGGGGGGGGCTTGGTGCTCCAAAAAGAAGCCATTGAAGCGTGGCGTGAAGGTGGCGCACAGATGCCCAAAGTGCTGGTGATGGGGGGAGATCAAAAAAATGGTGCGCCCTTTATCTTCAACCTGGGGGGTCTCCAAGAGTAAGATCTCTGTTTGATCGAATCACGCTCAACTCAATACGGAATCCTTCTTCTGGTGAGGAAGGATTTTTTGGATTGATGATGACCTGATGTTGTGGGGAGGATGAAGGTCGGTGACAGTGAATAAACGAGCATTGGTGGGGTTTTTCATCCTGTTCATCATCGAGGTGTTGATCGCAGTATTTATTGATGATGCGATTATCCGTCCGTTAGTGGGGGATGTGTTGGTGGTGATTTTGTTGTTTTTTGCGGTACGATCGCTGTCCGATGCTCCCACGCTTCCGATTGCCTTGGGGGTCTTGATCTTCGCGTGGGGGGTGGAGTTTGCCCAATATTTCCGACTGATCTATTGGCTGGGGTGGGAAGATAATGCGATCGCCCGCACGGTGATCGGGACACGCTTTGACCCACGGGATCTTGTGGCCTATACCCTGGGGGCGGTGATGATTGCGATCGCAGAACAACGCTGGGGACATCGCTACTGGCGATAGATCCCCCTGCTGGCCTGAAGATTATGACCGAGCAAACTGAGCCATCCGATGCTGCATGAACGTCGGCAGGGCAAAGGCGGCGTGATGAATGTTGGGGTTGTAGTATTGAAACTCTAACCCGGAGGCTGTTACTCGTGCCGGGTCAAAGTCGATCAAAGGGTCGAGCCCTTGGGAGGCAAAGGTAAACGACCACAGCCCCCCTGGATAGCTCATATTGGAGTAGTTATACAGCATCACCTTCGGAAAACAGTGATGCAGAATATCGAGCAGCGTTGTCTGCATAGCAGCGAAATAAAACGGTGATTCGCCTTGGGATACGACGATGCCGTTAGGGTTGAGAATGCGGGCGATATTGCGGTAAAACCCTTCACCAAATAAGGGGGTCGCCGGGCCAATGGGATCGGTGGAGTCCACCAGCACCACATCAAAAGTTTCCTCGGTTTCCGCCACATATTTCACCCCATCTTCAATGCGGAGGGTGAGTTTGGGATGGTCTAAATCCTGAGCAGTTTGGGGGATATGGTGGCGGCAGGCATTGACGACCATTTCGTCAATTTCCACCATGACGCACTGCTCGACTTGGGGATGACGGAGCACTTCCCGCGCCGTACCGCCATCGCCGCCGCCAATGATGAGCACCCGTTGGGGATGGGGATGGGTGAACAGGGGCACATGGACGAGCATATCGTGGTAGATAAACTCATCGGCTTCGGTGATCATCACGTAGCCGTCGTTGAGGAGGATTTTGCCGTATTTTTCAGTGTTGACGATCTCGACGTGCTGGAAAGGACTTTGTTCGGAAAAGAGGACTTCGGTGGCTCGGTAGCGGAGTTCGAGAAAGTCGTGTTTTTCCGTGGCCCAGAGTTCAGAATGGGGCGCGGTTGGCATGGTGGTTATGGGGTTTGAGATGGGCAGCGATCGCACCCTTTAATTAGGCATCATTAAGCGATCGCTGCGAGGTGAATTCCATTATTGCTGAGTTTGGTAATCCAGATCCCAAGATCCGGATCATTGAGGGTCGCTAGGGTTTTTGCCTTCACCTGTTCGGCGTGCTCCACGGAGTCACAGAGGGCAAATACGCTCGGCCCAGACCCGGACATCATCGCCCCGATCGCGCCCGCATCGAGGAGAGTT
>CAZCWE010000480.1:0-3137 GCA_964502285.1 uncultured Spirulina sp.
AACGACTCCGCTCAGGGTGCGCTTGTTGAATGTCCTAACAAACTTGTCCACTGCTGTATAAATTAGTCCTCTAGGGAATCAGGGTCGGGATCTGATTCGGGGCTCGGTTCGTGGCGATAAATCCGAATCGTGTGCAGGCGGGGGCCTTCGGCGGTGACGACGGTTAACTCAAGGTTGTCGTAGGTGAGGACTTCGCCCTCTTGGGGGATTTTTTGGAAATGGTAGAGCACAAAGCCGCTCAGGGTTTGGTATTCGTCGGTGAGGGGCAGATCCAAGCCCAGCATTTCGTTGACTTCTTCGAGGTCGAGCTGGGCGGGCACGAGGGAAGTCTGTTCATCGATGGTGCGAATCGTCAGAGCGGCATCCTGATCGGTGATCTGTTCATCGCCAATGATTTCCGCGATTAAATCGTTGAGGGTGACGAGGCCCGCCGTGCCGCCAAATTCATCCATGACCATCACCATTTCCAGGTGCGATCGCTGCATTAAGGCCAATAACTCATTGAGGGGAATCCCCTCAGCGACAAAGCGAGCAGGCTTCACCCAGGGCCGAATTGGCGTGTCCGACATCAGGAGATTTTGCGCCATGGGAATCGCCAAATCCTTAAAATCAATAATGCCCACAATGTCATCAAGGGAATCTCCGGTGAGGGGATAGCGGGAATGCTCCGTGCTGACCACCAAGTTAATCAAGTCCGTAAAGGTGGCTGTGGCATCAATCGCGGTGAATTGAGTCCGGGGCACCATCACCTCGGCGGCGGTCACTTCCCCAAAGGCGAAGACATTCTTCAATAATTCCCGCTCTTCGAGTTCTAACCCCGTCGATTCCCGTTCTGTGGTGATAATCAGTTGCAGTTCTTCGGGGGTGACACGGTTGTACCAGGCTTGGCCGGCATATTCCACCCCACCGAGACGCAGCAGCCAGCGGGTGGACTGATTGAGAATCCAGATGAAGGGGTTAAAAAAGCGGGCGATCGCTAAACTCGGCGGCGCTAACATCCGCGACAACTGCTCTGAATAGATCAACGCCACGGATTTCGGGCAGAGTTCCCCTAGGACAATTTGTAGATAAGCTAGGGCGAAAAAGGCGATCGGCGTAGCGAGGGAATGGGCGAGAAACCACGGACTAAACCAGGGAATTCCCAAATTGTGGATCACCGTGCGCAGGATCAGGGCGATCGTCCCTTCACCAATCCACCCCAGGGCTAAACTCGACAGGGTGATCCCGATCTGGGTGGTGGAGAGGAGGCGTTCCATGCGGTTTTGCAGGGTCTGCACCATCCGCGCTTGTAGATCGCCGGCGGCGACGAGTTGGGTAATGCGCGATCGCCGCACCGACACGATCGCAAACTCCGCCGTCACAAAAAACGCATTAATCGCAATCAGCAGCCCCACCGAAACCAGGCGCAGCCCCAGAGCTTGACCCGTCAAGGGGATCACATCAAACGTTGAAACCATCAAAACGTTCATAGGGAGACGGTGCGCTTCATGCCCTCCTCATTCAACGGCAGACTCTGATGTCACCGGAATTCCTGTGAGATTGAGTTGTAAATCTTGGTCAGGATAATTGGTCAGCGCCAGGGAAAGGGTTTGCGCATCGGCGAGGACGACATCCGCGATCCGAACCGTACCGGTAAACCAATCTCCATTAGATGGCACTTCCCCCGGCAGATCATCGGTGATTGCTGTCAGGGAACGCCCCCGTTCATCTCGCACCTCTAAAAAGCTGTAAAGAAACTGCACCGCAGCACTGCTTTCATTTTTTAAATTCACCGTTAAAACCAGCGCACCATCCTGTTGAAACGCATTACTCACCTGTAATGTCACACCTTGAGACTCCCCTTCAATCGTGGAAAAAGAAGGGTTGCGGATGAGCTGAGTCTCCGCAGACGATTCCGCATCGTCGGGGTTGCTAACCTCATCCGCCGCTGGCTTTTCCGGCGCTTCCGGAACTTGATTTGTTCCGTTGATCACCTCTTGAGCCTGCTGAATTAAGGTGTCTTCGTCTAGCAAAAAATTGAAGGTCTGCGGCGTATCGGTTTGGGCGGTGGTGGTGTTTGTCGAATCAGAGGAGGATGGTTCGTCGGGTTGTTGGGTGAGTTTTTTCGATGGGCTCACATCGGGTTGACTGACCCCTTGCAGGGCGAGATCCCCCAAAATATAGGCCCACCAGCCGGTCAGTCCACCCGCTCCCACCATCAGCAGGAGCAGCACCAGCGTGAGCGTTAAGGTCGAGTTCAGTTTCATAATCCAACACCGGGGGTCATCGTGCTACCTTGCTCAAAACAATTCGGTTCATTATACGGCGAAAAAACACCCCGACCCAATTCTTGTCTGCAAAGGAACGGGTCACTCTATATAATAATAGGGAAATTATTGCCAGGGTTGGCCGAGCGGTTGAGGCAGCGAACTCATAATTCGCCCTAGACAGGTTCAACTCCTGTACCCTGGATTAGTGAATTAGCGAATCGGATTGAGCCAGAATTCGCCCCCCGGTAGCGGTTGATTAGCGTTGCTGAAGGAGGGTTCAGTGCGGAGACTGGAGTTATAGGGATTGGTCAGGTCGGGGGTGCGGAGAATCGGCCCATTGCTGTATTGCTGACGGAGGACATCGACGTACATCGAATGCACGATCGCAGCATCCCGATTAATTTCCACCTCAGGAAACCCAGTGAGGCCGGTGAGGAAGTCGATTTGACGACCAATGGTAAAGGTGGTGGAGAAGGCATCCTGGGAACTGTAGGTAATGCCATTATCGAAGGCTTCGGGAATGGTTTCGAGCGGGACGGGGGCTTCATTGGTGACTTCGACTTGGGCGATCGCACCGGATGCGATCGCCATCAATCCACTCACCACGCCACAGGTTACAGCCACAAAACGACGCATCGACATCACAGTTTTTCTCCAAGCAGGGTTCAGTGGTTCAATTCTAACCTGAGAGATTCCCAACTCTACCAAGATCTGCCGTAGTGGTCTGCCCATACCGCAAAGCGGTTAGGGAGTGGTGTCTATCGCCTAGGGATTGGGTGGCGAGGCGGTCAAAACCATTATTCACTCGCTGCCGGAGCATCGGCCGCAGGCTTCGGCGGTTTTTCAATCACGGGCGGGGCCGCCGGGGCCGGAGCGGGAGCCGGAGCC
>CAZCWE010000481.1:0-3131 GCA_964502285.1 uncultured Spirulina sp.
GGCGGCCATGGAAGGTGCGATCGAAGGTTTCCCCAGCATCGCCCTCAGCCTCACCAGTTTTAAACATCAAGACTTTTCCGTCGCAGCTCGGTTTGCGGTGCAACTGCTCGCCCAACTGATCGACGTGCCCTTACCCGAACCGGCGTTGTTGAATGTGAATATCCCCCCCGTGCCAGAGGCGGACATTGTCGGAGTCGCGCTCACCCGCCAAGGGCTGCGGCGGTATCGTGAACAGTTTGAACAACGTTACGATCCACGCGGCAAGGGCTACTACTGGCTTGCCGGGGAAGCCGTCGAGGCCGTCGAGCAACCGATTCACCCCTATGTTGATGCGGAAATTCCCACCGATGTTGAGGCGATTCGGCAAAACTACATCACCCTCACTCCCCTGCAATACGACCTCAGCCATGCTCCCCTCCTGAAACATCTGCATCGCGAGCGCCTCCAAGGCTTCAGCCTCCGCAGTCCCAACCCTACCGACTATGATGATCCGCACCCCTACGAATGGTCTGAAAGTCTGTCGTCTGACCTCAGCATCGACATGATCACAGTGCCCAAGGGTCAATTTTGGATGGGCAGTAAGGCAGAAACGGGGTATCGGGAAGAATTGCCGCGCCATCGGGTTCAAATCGCCCCCGTTGCGATCGGGAAATATCCCGTAACCCAACGCCAGTGGCGTGTTGTGGCCCAATGGGATAAAGTCGGACGGGAATTGAACCCCGATGCAGCCAATTTTACCGGGGATGATCATCCGGTGGAAAATATCACCTGGCTGGATGCGGTGGAATTTTGCGTCCGCTTGTCCTTGAAAACGGGCAAGCTCTACCGTTTACCCACCGAGGCGGAGTGGGAATATGCCTGCCGCGCCGGGACAGAAACGCCGTTTTCTTGGGGGGAACAGCTCAGCCCAGACCTCGCCAATTATCGCCCGGTGGCAGCGGAGGAACAAAGCCAATGGCGTGAAGCCACAAGCCCCGTCACCGCATTTCCACCGAATCCCTTTGGTTTCCATGATTGCCATGGCAATGTTTGGGAATGGTGTAGTGATCCGTGGCATGGTAACTATCAGGGGGCTCCCAAAACCGGACGGATTTGGGATGAGCAGTTGCGCAAAAACTACTCGACGCTGCGTTTGAAGTGGTTGCATACGCCGCCGAGCAGCGATCGCGTCCTGCGCGGCGGCTCTTGGTATAGCAACCCGACCCTCTGCCGTTCGGCGGCCCGCTATCATTTCCACCCCTACAACCAATACACCGACTTCATCGGGATGCGTTTGGCCTGTGGGGAAATGGGTTAAGCGCCCTTGCCCAGGGAATTCGCAACGTTAAACTGTGGGGAGTATTATCGGTTTTCTGGAGGGTCTATGGTGTGGCCATTTGGGAAGAAGCAGCAACAACCGGAACCGCAAGTCCCGGATTTTGTGGGGGCGTTGCGGTCTGTGGCGGGGTTTGCGATCGGGTGACGGTGGAGGCGTTGGTGGGATGGGTGCGGGGGAGATAGCAAATTGATGAATTACGCTGTGGAGTTTAGACCGCGTGCATTAAAAGATTTGCAAGGATTAACGCGAACCAATCAGGAACGGATTCTGGTTAAAATCGAGCAATTAAGGGTGGATTTACAAGGAGATGTCAAACGGCTAAAAAATTTCTCACCGGCTTATCGTTTACGAGTTGGCAATTACCGCATTTTATTTGAAGTTGAAGCAGATTTGATTATTGTTTATCGCGTTAAACATCGCAGCCAAGCATATTCTTAAGGAATTTCAAGGAGTAAATAACTATGGTTCAGTTACATCCACAATTTTTACCGAAAGATGGGCGCACGGAATATGTAGTTTTGCCCTATGAGGAGTTTTTGGCTTTACAGGAATTACTCGCCGATGTGGAAGATTGGGAAGATTTACAATTGGCTAAGGCGGAAGATGAGGGTTCGCCTCGTTTAACGTTGGAACAGGTTAAACAGGAATTGGGTTTGTTAGGGTAACTTAAAATTCTGGAGGGGCTATGGTGTGGCCGTTTGGGAAGAAGAAAACGTCGCAACCGGAGCCGCAGGGGCCGGATTTTGTGGGGGCGTTGCGGTCTGTGGCGGGGTTTGTGATGGGGGGGCAGCGGGGAGATGCGGCGTTGCAGCGGTTGCCGGGGTGTCGGGTGACGGTGGAGGCGTTGGTGGATTGGGTGCGATCGGGGCAGGGGCGTGATGTATTGCGGTTGGCGGAGTGGCGGTAGATCCGGTAGAGTTGGAAAAAGAAGATCAAGGCTCTAAATCCTCTTATATTTCTGATATTGTCCCGATTAAATCAGAAGCTATAGAACTGTTTAAGCAAGGTCTTGATTATTATCAATTAGCTAATTTTACGAGTGCCATTGACTGCTATACTAAAGCTATTCAAATTGACCCCAACCATGTCTATGCATACAACGGTCGCGGTATCATCTACTCTGAGCTAAAAAAACACAAGGATGCAATTTTTAACTTCACTCAAGTTATAAAAATTGATTCTAACTATATCTATGCATACAACAGTCGCGGGATTGCTTACTCTGAATTAAAAAGGTACAATGAAGCGATAAATGATTACAGTAAGGTCATCGAGATTGACCCCCACTATGCCTATTCCTATTGCAATCGTGGTATTAGCCATAAAGATCTTCAAATGTATGAAGAAGCGATCACTGACTTTAATAAAGCTATTCAAATTGACTCTAAATTAGATACTGCTTACTTAAATCGTGGTATTGCCTACTCTCACCTAAAAGACTATACAAAAGCGATCGCAGACTTCACCAGAGCCATTGCCTTACACCTTGACAATTGGCAAGCTTGGGCCAATCGGGGTCTAGTGCTGTTTCATTTCTCCGGCTATCAAGCTGCCCTCGATAACGACGCTGAAGGCCTCAAACACCTTGACCCCCACTGTGAACCCCTGGGTTGTGCAACTTTACACTGGGTTACAGGCCTTGTTCGCTACCAACAGGGCCAAACCCAACCCAACCCCCGCCCCTACTTCATCCAAGCCACCCAAAGCTACAACACCGCCTACGACCTCATCGAAGCCAACCCCCTCTACACCACCGACACCCTCAAAATCCTCCGGCATTGGATTAAAGCCGATCGCGCCCTTGGCGACCACG
>CAZCWE010000482.1:0-3110 GCA_964502285.1 uncultured Spirulina sp.
GAAGACAACCAATTCTCCACCACCACCAAACTCTTCGGCCAAACCACCATCGGCCTCCAAGGCCGCAGCCGAGGCAGCTTCAACCTAGGGGGAAACACCTTTGAAGACACAGAAAATAACATCAATGTTATCCACACCACTTACCTGAGTCTCTTCACCCAATTCAGCCCCCGCAGTCTGCTCCTCACCACCCTTAACTCAGGGAACGGACGCACCACCGATCGCTTTACCGATAGCTTATTCAACTATGTCGGTCTTGCCTACGAAGGAGACACCAACAATCAAGTTGAGATTTCCGACCTCAACTATCGTCATCTAGTGAACAATAACTTAGCCGTAATGGTCGGCCCCAAAGGCATTGGGCCCGTCAACGTCTTTCGGGGTACAAACCGCATCGAAAACGAAGGGAGTGGTTCCCTCTCTCGCTTTGCCCAACGAAACCCTATCATCGCCACCGGTGGTAGCGGTGCCGGTGCAGGGATCGACTGGCAAATCAACCCCAGTGTCAGTTTACAAGGAACCTATTCATCCAATGACCCTGTCACCGAGGGTACGTTGTTCGGTGGCGACACCAACATCACCACCTTTGGCTTGCAAGTTGTGGCAGCCCCAACCCGTGATATCGATGTCTCTCTCCAATACATCAACTCCTACAATCCCTTTGGTCGCCTTGGCCCAAGCATTGGCGACGATCTCCTCGCGATTCCCAACTTCAGTAGTGGACGCGCCCCCATCAAAACCGATGCCTATGGGCTGGGCTTAGAGTGGCGGGCCTCTGACAGCATCACCTTCGGCGGATGGACAGGTTACACCGTATCTGACTACCTGCCCGCTGAAGGCACGATAGAAACCTTTAACTGGATGACCTTCCTCAACTTCCCTGATCTCGGTGGTGATGGCAATTTACTCGGCCTCTACTTCGGGCAGCCCCCGCGTATCTCTTACAGCAACCTGGAGACAGGACGTAATATTCCTAGCTTCATTAACGAGGGTAATTTAACCGGGTCGGCTGGGGGTCAACAAGGAGCTACCTACCATCTTGAAGCGTTTTATCGTTGGCAGCTTACCAATAATATCAGCATTACTCCGGGCCTAATTTGGCTAATTAGCCCTTTCCAAAATGGAGCGAATGATGATATTTTGATTGGCGCTGTGCGCACCACATTTAGTTTCTAGCGTTTCCGGAAATACCAAAAAAAGTTTTGGCAGATGGGAACCTTCGGGTTCCCTTTCTGGTCAAAGGTCATAACAACGCAAAACTGTCCATGTACTTCTGAAATAACACTGTTTCGTTATCACGTTGGACTTTTCACCTTTATCCGTAAGATTACGCAACTTCTCTCAAGTTCGAGATGTTTTTCGATATCTCCTAGCCCCTTGCTATTCTTTCGTCACTCAATTTCGTGGAGTTTGTTTCATTATGATGTCTAAATTTGCCCGCAAAACCGCTCTTTCTTTAGGTCTTTTAGGTAGCTTGGCTGCCGTTTCCGTGGCTCCTGCTGCTGAAGCTCAAGTTCGCGTTACTGGTGGTAGTGTCGAAGGTGCAGCAGGCTTCTTCATTCCTGATTCGGGAAACATCAGCCTCTTTGACTTGGCGATTCAAAACATGCAGATCGTCAGCCCGAACGGTGTGCTGACCAATCCCTTGTTTGTCCCCACCGCTACAGGGGGATTCGTTGACGCAGACACCAGTAACTCAGTAACCGCTGGGGATACGGGTTTAATTACCGGGAAACTGTCCGGGATCGCGTTTAGCGCCGGTGGTTCGTTGATTCCGTTCTCCCAAGTCGATACCGCTCTCGCGTATAACGTGGGCAACTTCACTCAAATCGGCAACCCGATTGTTGGTTCTTTAATCTCGGCGGCTAATTTACCTCAACTCTTCATCCCCACCGCAAAAACAATCACCTCGTCTTCGGGTGAAGTGACAGTCACACCAGGGGTAAACAGCGGCAGTGGGATGTCTATCGGTTCCTTGAATGCGAACCTGACCGCAGGTGTGATCAATTTGCCTTCGGATGTACAGTTCCGTTCATCTTCTTCTGCAGTGGTGCAAACCCCCTACAGTTTGCCCCGGAACCTCAAGTTTAAATTTGAAGGCAGTAATGTGACGCCAGAATCGGGTTCGGACTTAGATCCTACCGATAACGAAATTCAATTCATTGGTGAAGCCAACCAAGCCTTTGAAATTGCCACTTTTGGTGATGGCAACAACACATCCTTCAAGCTCAAGGCTGATTCTGGCTTCCTGGATATCACCTTAGGGAATGTGCAGGTTAACTCCACCAGCGGTACGGGAACCCTGAATAACACTGACCCCACGACCTACAAAATTAATGGTCAAACGGAAGGTATTTTTGCGCTCTTCGCACCTGGTCAAATCGCCGCCCAAGGTTCGGGTCGTAATACCACCATGGAATTCCAGCAAGGCGAAAATGGCTTTAAAGCCAATACGGCTGGCGGTGGTGATGTAACGCTGCTAGCAGCAGCTTCCGGTGTGGGCAGCGGTACTGCGATCAGCACTGGCTTTACCAGCTATCAAATTGACACCTACCGTGCAGCGACCAGCAGCAGCGAATTCTCTGCGGTTCAAAATGTGAGTGAAGCCACATTCATCAATAAAATCAAGTTCGGTGACATCAACATTGTCTTTAACCTGACAACGGGTCGTTTCACAGATGAAAGTGGAAATGAAGACTTTGTAACGAGTAGCTCTGTTTCTGCGAGCGCTGTGCAAGCTTTGATTGCTGCGCTGTTAAATGATGCTCAGTTTGTGAACTCTAGCAGCAATGTGATCAGCATCTTCTCTGGCAGTTCCACAGAACAGTTTGAGTTGGTCGCGGCTCGGAGTTTTAACCTGAAGGTGAAAACGAACCGGAGCGGTCGGATCAAAGTTAAGTTCGTCAAACGGGGCGGTCGTCGCATCTTTGTGGCACTGCGCGGTGACGTGGGTGTCGGTGCGTTTGAACAAGTTGGGCCCGGTAGCCGGATGTTCCCTGGTTTGTTCGGAACTCGTCAATTGTCCGAAGAAGATGCTGAAGCGGTGTATGAGTTGATCGACACCCTTGAAATCAGTGACGCTGATGATGCCGATGAGGCTGATGATGCCG
>CAZCWE010000483.1:0-3096 GCA_964502285.1 uncultured Spirulina sp.
TCCCCTCACGGTGGAGCACCCCATTGGCCGCCAAAAGTCCACTGGTGATCGCCCGCTCCATCAAGCCACAGGGGAACGGCATCTTGACCCAATCCCCGGCAAACATTAGGTTTGCGATCGGGGTTTCCGTGGTGGGGCGTTGGTCGTAGCTGTTGGGGGGATAGCCGGAGAAGTTTTTTTGGTTGACGAGTTCGCGGTGGAGCACCGTTGCACCCTGTAAAGCGGGGACAATTTCGTAGAGTTCCCGCTCGAAGGTGTCGAGGAGGTCTTGTTGGGTGGGAAATTGGTCTTCTTTGTAGCAGTAGGCGTGGAGTTCGATCACACTGTTGCCGGTGCGCTGTGACCAGTCGATAAATTGGGTTTGGATGCGGTGGTAGAGGGTGATGCTGTCGGTGAGGTCGTAGCCGGATAGGGAAGTGAAGTTACTGTGCTCCCAGTCAAAGTCGCGATCGAGCCAGAACCGCCCGACAGCGAAGGGGTCAGCGACGGCGAGGGCTTGCACTTGCTCCCGGAGGGTGGGGTCTACGTCCCCGGCCATGACGTTGAGGAGGTGGCGAGCACCGGGGACATCGGTGGCGAGGACGTAGTAGTCGGTGCTGAGGGTGGTGGTGGGGCTGGGGGCGGGATTCGTGGCGATCAGTTGGGCACGATCGCCCTCCTTCTGTTCAATCGCCAACGGGGTTAAATCCTGTTGCGCCGGGCCGCGCACCACTTTCCCGGTGGCGTCATATTTCGCGCCGTGGCAGGGACAGAGAAACGAGCCATCGGCCTGGGGTTGGACAGTGCAGCCTTGGTGGGTGCAGGTGAGAGAGAGGGCGGTTTTGGGACTGGTGGCGAGATAGACGCGATCGCCCGCCCCGTAAAATTCCCCATCCGTTAAGCGCGGATTCCGCTCCACCCAAAACGGCACATTCGGCTCACTTTGGCCCGTTTGATAGGTCAGGGTTTGAATCTGATTCTCCGCACAATGCCAGTTCTGTACTGTAGCTTCGGGGATCACTTGGCCACCATTGGCCTCAATGGCCGCCACCATCGGCTGCACCAAACTCGTCCCCATATCGTCCACCGTGCCATTAAACGCCAACCCCTCCGGATTGCCAAAAAAGTAGAAGTGGAAAAACTGCAATAATTCCCCCGTACTCAACTGATCCGGCGCGTTGAGGCTGGACTTGGCAAAGGGCAAAAAGTAGAGATCATAGAGGCCCTGGGGAAAATCCGCCGCCGCCCATTCTGACACGGGGATCGCATCGAAATTTTGAAACGTGCGCGGAATCCGAAACCCGGTAATCGCGTGAAAGACTTGTAAATGCTTCCAATGGGTGAGGTTAATCCCCCAGCGGAGTCGATTCGGGGAGGAAATCGCCAGATCGACAATATTCCACGGAAAGGCCGAATGACTGGGGCGAAACACTTCGGGCTGATATTGGCCATCGCGGAAGACGAGGGAATAGTAGTCGAGGGATTTGAAGTGGTTCTCGATGCTGAGTTCGCTGACGATGCGTTTGAGGTTGTAATACTGAGGGAAAAAGCCGTGGAAGCCATGTTCCATGCGGAAGGTTTCGTCGCCGACTTGGATCTCCCAACTGGCAATTTTGCCGCCGAGGTTGGGGGATTTTTCCAGTAAGGTGACGGCAAAGCCGCGCTGACTGAGTTCGTAGGCACAGGCTAAGCCCGCTAGCCCAGCTCCGATCACGCAGACGCTTTTGCGATCGCTCACCCGCATCGGCAGATCAAGGCGATCGGGCTGATGCAGCGTCGGTTGCGGCTTGATGAGGCGAGAATAGCCAATGCCGGCAGCGATCGCCCCGAATCCTGCCGCCTTGAGCACCGTGCGCCGCGACAAATGGAGCGGGGTTGAAGGGACTTCACTCATGAATTAAACGTTACAAAAATCAACAATTTTCAATACACCCTCATCAGTGTACGCAATTTTCCCATTGTTCGGGAATCACCCGCGATCATCCAGAGACCCAAAGAGAACCGATTATCATAGCTAATAACGCGACTCCCCGTTGGGGCGTTTGCCTCCTGCCTGCGACCAGT
The DNA here is from genome assembly GCA_964502285.1 of uncultured Spirulina sp. GTDB lineage: Bacteria > Cyanobacteriota > Cyanobacteriia > Cyanobacteriales > Spirulinaceae > Spirulina. The sequence goes on from CAZCWE010000483.1 coordinate 2,044, forward strand.
ACACGCCCTCAATCATGATGAAAGTACGACGAAGGTCCCTGGGCGCGTGGGGGTTGACTGTCGTTCTGGCCAGTCTGTTCCCGATCGTTGCCCAAGGCTCACCCGACCCAAACCCGATGGGTGAATATCGTTCTGTCTCACGGCAACCCCAGGGACAGCTTCACCCCGTTGCTGAGTTAACAGGAGCACAGCGGGTGGCGGAGGTGACGGAGCCTGCCCCCCCGGAAGGCCCATCTCGCACTCGGCGGTGGGTGACGATCCAAGGCTGGCTCATTGACTGGAGCATCCCCGTTGCTCTGGTGGGGGGTGCGGCCGTCGCGATCGGCAGTTGGCGGCTGCAACGGGAAACCCACCAGCGTCAACAGGCGGAAGCCAGATTGCGCCACAGTGAGGAACGGTTTCGGATCATGATGGCTAATGTGCCCGGAGCCGTTTTCCGCTACATTCTGCATCCGGACGGGTCAGATCAGGTGATTTACATGAGTGTTGGTTGCTCTAAGCTTTGGGAAGTGGAAGCAGCGACGGCGATGCAGAGTGCGGCGGTGCTGTGGGAGATGGTGCAGCCTGAAGATCGGGCTGCCATGCGAGCGTCGGTGATGCAGTCGGCGCAGACCCTTGAACTCTGGGTTTGGCAATGGCGGATTACGACCCCATCGGGCAAGACGAAATGGCTCGAAGCGGCGGGCAGCCCGACGCGCCAGAGGGATGGAGCGGTGCTTTGGGATACGTTGATTTTGGATGTGAGCGATCGCCACCAGCTTGAAGCCCAACGCCAAGCCACAGCAATCGCGTTGCGGGCCAGTGAGAGCCGCTATCGTCAGGTGGTGCAATCCCAAACGGATTTTATTTTGCGATCGCTGCCGGATACAACGATTACCTTTGCCAATGAAGCGCTGTGCCAGTCCCTCGGCACATCCTTAGAAAATCTCATCGGGCATCCTTGGATCGACTTTGCCAACACCAGTGATCTCGAAAAAGATCACACCCTCCAGCGCCTCGCCCAACTCACCCCAGACCAAGCCACATTCATGGCAGTGAATCGGGATCAACGAG
>CAZCWE010000484.1:0-3090 GCA_964502285.1 uncultured Spirulina sp.
TCATACGACTCTGCGGCAGAGACGAGGGTTTTGGGGGGGTGGTGGTGAGGTTTAGGCAGTTGCAGCATTCAATCCGGGCTGAAACGCGATGGGAGGGCAAGAATAAGCCATTAGATTAGCATTGTCCCATTGGACTGGTGTCTTGAGTAGCCTAACTTAAGAGGTTACTAGGGCAGGGGGAGTTGAGGGTAACGAGGCGGCATCGCGCTGGATGGCTTGGGCCGCCCGTTTACCCGACAGGACTGCGCCTTCCATGCTGCCGAGAAACTCTTGCATGGTATAACTTCCGGCTAGGTAGAAGTTGGCGATCGGACTGCTTTGGTCGGGTCGGTAGGCTTGACAGCCGGGAACCGCTTTGTAAACAGAGCGGGGGGTTTTGACGACTTTGGATTTGAGCAGTTGGGTGGGGTTGTCTCCCTCAAAGTGTTGGGGGAAAAGCTTTTTCAGTTCAACGAGGGTGGCGGTGAGGATCTCTTCGTCGGATTTGCTGATCCACTGTTCGGCGGGGGCGAGGACGAATTCGAGCATGGAGCGATCGCTTTCATAGCCCCGACAGGTGTTGCTCATGTCCGCGTAGACGCTGAGGAGGTCGGAGCGGGAAAAGAGGAGTTGGTCAATATCCGTGAGCTTGCGGTCAAACCAGAGGTGAATATTGATTACCGGCACGCCTTCGAGCTTGGCGAGTTTTTGGAAATAGTCAATTTCGCGCCAAGGTTGAGGAATCAGCGTTTTGAGGGGGTCAACGGAAAGGGCCGACACGTAAGCATCGGCGGTAATCACTTGATCCGGTGCGCCGTTATGGCCGCGCATCACGAAGCTCTGCACCGTGTTGTCGGGGTTGAGGGTGATTTCTTTGAGGGAGGTGTTGAGGTGAACCTCGCCGCCCCGGGCGGTGATGTAGTCCACCAGGGGCTGACAGAGGCGTTCGGTGGGGGAGCCGTCGAGGAAGGCTACTTTGGAGCCGTAGCGTTCTTGCAAGAAGCGATTAAGGGCGGTGAGGGGGACGGTGGCAGAAACTTCGTCGGGGTTAATGAAGGTGAGGGCTTTGGAGGCGGCGATGAAAATATCGCTGTTCACTTTTTCATCCACGCCTTGACGTTCGAGCCATTCGAGGAGGCTGTACTCGTCCATGTTTTCCACGTATTGCTGGCCCCGAACGATCGCAGGCCACAACCCCCAGGCGAAGCGGAGTTTTTGCTCCCAGGTGAGCATGTCATTGTTGCGGAGGATGGAGAGAATGACGTTGATCGGGGCGGGGAGGTCAGGTACGTCAAAGCGGGAGTAAGTGCCGGGTTTTTCCGGTTGGTTGAAAATCAGGGTGTGGTCTTTCCATTGCAAGCGGTCTTCGATGCCGAGTTCGGCGAAGAGTTGCAGCATATTGGGATAGGCCCCAAAGAAAACATGGAGACCGGTTTCGTACCAGTCCCCGTCTTCGTCTTGCCAGGCGGCGACAAGGCCGCCTAAAACATCACGGCGTTCTAGGACGATGGGGGTATGACCCGCATCGACCAGATACTTGGCACAGGCTAACCCTGCTAATCCGGCTCCGGCGATCGCAACTTGCATTGAAAAACTCTCAATCCTTAAGATTTGTTTACAATTTAGCTCTCTGGTTATTATACGTTGCGATTCGTTACATTATCGCGTTTTCAGCGACGATTGCGACAGAAACCCGAAAAAGTTATGGGAAGAAGGTCGGCTATAATCTCTAGCAAGCGAATATATGTCCAGTCGCTCGCATCTACACAATTTTTTTGCATGTTCAGGGAATCCCGGCTCTATCCCGAATCTTTACTTAGGTTTTGAGTCACCCTCATAAAGAGACGATAACGATGAGCCAGCAGGTTGAGATACACCCGCTCTCCGCTTGGTTTAGGGCTGCATTGCATCGGGTAAATGATTAGTAGATAAAGTATGACTCGCGACTGTGGACGACGTTGGGTGAAACAACGCAGTGTTGTAATTGCTGCTCTGACTGTGGGGGGCTGGGGGGCGATCGCTGTCCTCAGCGGCCTCGGAAATAGTGGCGTTTGGAGTCGGGCGGCGGAAATTCAGAACACCGCCACCGCTGACGGGGACAATCTGCCCAGCGTGATCACCTCCAACTCCACCACCTTCACCGCTGAACCCGCCAAGCTCGAACTGATCAAAACCGCAGATCGGGCCGCCGCTGAACCCGGTGACACGGCGGTATATCGCTTGGTGTTGCGGAATACTGGCTCGTCCACAGCGGATCAAATTGTGCTGACGGATCAACTGCCCCTAGGGATTAATTTTCTGCCGGAATCGGTGCAAGGCGTGCTCACCCGTGATGGTCAAAATCAAACGATCACCCCCACGATCACGACCCAGCAGCGCGAAGTGACGATTCGTTACCCCGAACTCAAGGCGGGCGAAACCCTGACGATTATTTACGCGGCTGTGTTGACCCCAGATTCAATCCGGGGGACGGGGCGCAATGTGGCCCAAGAGGCCCGGAGCAATGTGGCGAGTTATGTGATGGCGATTCGGCCGGGGATTTTGTCGGACTGTGGCACGTTGATCGGGCGGGTTTTTGAGGATCGCAATTTTGACGGGGAACAGCAACCGGGGGAACCAGGGATTCCCAATGCGGTGATTTTTCTCGACAATGGCAATCGGATTACCACAGACCCCGATGGTTTGTTTTCGATGGCGAATGTGTTGGCGGGCGATCGCATGGGAACCCTCGATGTGACCAGTGTGCCGGGTTACACGATCGCTCCGAATCGGTATTTTATTGAGCGCAATAGTCTAGCGCGGCTTGTACGTCTTGAACCAGGTGGGTTGGCGCGGATGAATTTTGGTGTGACACCGCTTACAGAATCCGAAGGGTCATGAAGTCAACGAATCCATCGAGTCATATCTCGCTCTTTTGCCTCACATACACCTTGCCTGTGGTGATTTTGGGGAGTGCGATCGCGCCTGCCCAGGCCCAAGATCATCCCCCGGCTACGGAGAAGTCCGTCGAGAAAACGATTGCCGCGCCCCCGGCTGCTGCGCCGCCGCCTGCTCCTGTGACTCAAGCAGCACCACCGCCACCACCACCGCCGCCTGCTCCTGTAACTCAAG
>CAZCWE010000485.1:0-3085 GCA_964502285.1 uncultured Spirulina sp.
CAAAACCGCTACCTCTTCAGTTCCCAAACCCCCACCACCCTCGACGAACTCACCACCATCGCCCGCCGTGCCTATCCCGACTACCTCCTCGCCGACGAAACCAACTGGCTCGAAATCGAAACCGACGAACGCGCCAACCTTGCCCTCTCCGCCGAAGAAGAAGCGATCTTACACAACGTTTCGACGCAAAAACCCTCCCTGCCCCTCTTCCTCAACGGACAGGCCGGTAGCGGCAAATCCACGATGCTCTTTCACCTCTTTGCCGACTATTGCCACCGCCATCTCCGCTACTGCGCCGAAGAAGGCCGCCCCTGTCTGAGTTTTCCCCGGCCCCTCTTTCTCGCCTACAATGACCGCCTGCTCAAGGTCGCCAAAGAACGGGTGATCCCTCTCCTTGCGTCGCACCATCGTTTCCTAGAGCGGCGGGGCCAATCCGAAGCCTTGCCGGATATTAGTCCGTTTTTTCAATCCTTTCGCACCTTTTTGCGCAACCGTTTGCCCCTCGCCGAACGCAATCGGTTTAATGATGCGAATTATGTGTCATTTCACTACTTTCGGCAGCAGTATATGAAAACCCTGCGGCGGGTCTATTCGCCAGAAGTCTGTTGGCAGGTGATTCGGACGTTTATTAAGGGGTATCACTTGGACGAACGAGATACTTATTTAGAAGTGGATGATTACCGTGAAATTCCCCGCAAAGAGCGCACGGTGTCCGTAGAGGATTTTGACGCAATCTATGAAACGGTGTGGAAATGGTACGATCGCACCCTCAAAGACGAGGGCAAATGGGACGATCAAGACCTGATCCGGCGGGTGTTGCAGTTGAAATGTTATCGGGGCGAGTTTACGGCGATTTTTTGTGATGAAGCCCAGGATTTCACCCATTTAGAATTGCAATTAATTATGCGCTTGTCGGTGTTCTCCCAATACGATCTAGAGCATCAACATGTGGAAAGTTTGCCCTTTGCCTTTGCCGGTGATCCGTTGCAAACTTTAAATCCGACGGGGTTCCGCTGGTCAAGCTTAAAGGCGGCCTTTTATAACGAAGTGATCACCACCTTGTCACCGACGGGGATGCTGGATCTAGAGATGAATTTTGAGGAGTTGGAGTCGAATTATCGCTCGGCGGCGCCGATTGTGCGGGTGAATAATTTAATCCAACTGTGGCGCAGTGTGTTGTTTGATCTGCCGGAAATTCAACCCCAGCAGGCACGGCGGGGCGGGGAGGAGTTGCCCCAAAAATGGATCGTCGGTCGGGAGGTGACGGACGAAACGGTGCAGCATCAGTTCCAGGATACGATCGTGATTGTGCCCTGTGACCAAGGGGGCGAGGCGGATTTTGTGCGGCGTGATCCGGTGTTGCGGGTGTTGCAGACGGGCCGCAAAGGGGGTGCGCCGTGGAATGTCTTGAGCGCGATCGCTGCCAAGGGGCTGGAGTTCAAACAGGTGGTGCTCTATAAGTTTGGCGAGGCTTGCCCAACGGGGGCCTGGAACCCCCACAGCGAGCATTCCGAAGAGGCGCGGTATTTTTTCAATAAGCTCTATGTGGCGGCGAGTCGGGCCACGGAGCGGCTGGTGATTGTGGATAGTCCAGAAGGCGATCGCCAATTGTGGCGACATGGCAGCGACGTAGCGGAGTTGGATCGCTTCCTCGCTGCCCATCCCAAGCACCGCCAACAGTGGGAAAGCCATATTCAACTGATCAGCACCGGGGACGGCACGGCGACGATTAGCGCCGATGATTTGCCTGCGATCGCCAAAACCCTCTTTGAAGAAGGCATTCACACGGAAAACGCCGATCTGATGTGTCGCGCCCAGGAAGCCTACGAACGCCTAGGGGACACCGTCCAAGCGGCCCGCTGTGAAGCCTGGAGCCATAAATTTGCGGAGCAGTATGCAGAAGCCGGTAAGCAGTTTATTGCCCAGGGGGATGATGTGGAAGCCTGGAATTGTTTTTGGCAGGGGGAATGCTGGGCGCAGCTTAAGGCGTGGTATCAGCATTGTGATTGGGGCGAGATCCACGACTATGATTTTACGGTGCAACCGGCGGAGGTGCGCCCCTTGGTGGAGTTCATGGCGACGACGGAGGCCACTGTGGACCGGGTGGATCAATTCACGGCTTTTTTAGGGACGTTGATTGCCTCCCAACGCCTCGAAGACTATCGGTTTATGGGGCCATGGAAGGCGGTGATCGATCGCTATCGGGAGGCGATCGCTGCCTATTGCGCTCCACCGATCGCCTCTTTACTCCCGCAGCAGTGGCAAGCCTGGGGGGCAGTGCTCCGGGATTTAGGCGCAGCGGAATATGAGGGGATGGAGGCTCTTGCGGGGGAGTGTTTTTATCATGCGGCGCAGTATAACGATGCGATCGCCGCTTGGGATCGTTGCGGTCAGCAGGATTCCCCCGCCTATCACCGCGCCCATGCCCAAGTGCGGGGACTCCCGGCGGGCCTGGTGGAACTCGTCCAAGCCGGACAGCATGAAGATGCGCTCAAGGCTTGGGGGGCGGCCAACTGTCCGAACACAGAAAACTGGCTGCGGGGAATCATCCTGGCGTTGATCGCCCAATCCCGATGGACAGAAGCCCTCGACTATGCCCAACAACTTGAAGATCAGGCCCTGATCGCCCAAGTGATCACCGCCGCCCAAGCCCAAGACGAGGGCGAAATGCTTCTGTTGGGCCTCCTTCAGTCGGCCACCCAAACCGAGCAGTGGGAGCAGGCGATCGCCTGGGTCGAAGCCTACCCCGCTCTGCTCCATACCCCCCAAGCCCAACGCCTCGGCATCACGGCCCATCTCGTTCAAGCCCTCGCCCATGCCAGCCTTGAACCCAGCGATCTCCACCGGGATCTGCGCCGCCGCTATGAGCAGTTTTTAAAAGACCAGGTGCTCCTCGCGCCGGATTGGGGACAAACCCCAGCAGATCAGGAGGCGATCGCCCTCTCGATGCCCGAAATCGGCATCGCCCTCGAACGGGTCGGCGCGATTACCGAAAGCCTCAGCTTTTACGACCAATTCACCCAAGACCCCAACATTCTGCTGCGAGACTTTGCCCGCGATCGCTGGCTCGTCGCCAAGAAAAAAC
>CAZCWE010000486.1:0-3081 GCA_964502285.1 uncultured Spirulina sp.
TGGGGCGTTGATGCCGGATCATATTCCGTCGGGGCTGTTGGGGTTTGATGATCAGCGGTTGCAGTTGACGGTGGATATGCGGTTGCAGCGGGTGGCGCGATCGCTCCTCAAGCAGCAGGTGGAGACCTACAAGGCGAAACGGGGGGCGGTGTTGGTGATGAATGTTAACGATGGGGCGCTGTTGGCCTTGGCCTGCGAACCCACCTTTGACCCCAATGAATATTCCAAGTTTGACCTGACCCTGTTTAAAAACTGGGCGGTGACGGATCTTTACGAACCGGGATCGACCTTTAAGCCGATTAATATTGCGATCGCCCTCGAAGCAGGAGCGATCCAGTCCAATGACACCTTCTACGATGCGGGTCAAATCGAGATTGACACCTGGAAAATTGCCAACCATGACTATGAAAGTGTCGGCGGTCGCGGCAATCTCAACCTGGGGGAAATTCTCAGCTATTCGAGCAACGTGGCCATGGTGGACTTGGTGCAACAGATGGACCCCAAGGTGTACTATGATGCGCTGAAAAACCTGGATCTCACCGTTGCCCCCGCCATCGAACTCCCCGGCGCGGCAGCAGGACAACTGAAAACTGCCGAACAATTTATCTATTCCCCCGTGGAAGCGGCGACGACGGCATTTGGGCAAGGGTTTTCTCTAACCCCGCTGAAATTGGCCCAACTTCAAGCCGCGATCGCCAATGGCGGGCTGCTCGTCACGCCGCATCTGGTGCAGGGCTTGGTGGATGCGGACAATACACTGGTGTGGGAGCCGACGGATCATCCCGTAAAGCGGGTGTTTTCGCCCCAAACCACAGAGGTAGTGCTGGATAAAATGGGGGCGGTGCTGGCCTCCCCCAGTGGTCAAGCGGCGCGGATTCCTGGCTATCGCTTGGGGGGAAAATCGGGCACGGCGGAGAAAGCCAGTCCCGACGGGGGTTACTATAGCGATCGCAAAATTGTCAGTTTCCTCTCGATCCTGCCCCTCGAAAGTCCTCAATATTTGGTTTTGGTAGTGATTGATGAACCCCAAGGCGAAGATTTATTTGGGTCAACTGTGGCCGCGCCCTTGGTGAAGTCGGTGACGGAGGCGTTAATTGCGATCGAAGGGTTGCCACCGAATTCTCCCTAAGGGGCGATCATTGCCCAAAAATGGAAAGCATTCCCACCACTTCAGATCACAACACGAAGGGGAGCAAAACCACCTTGTTTGCTCCCCTTCGTGCATCAATTCGTTGCCCACAGTCGGGGTCGTCTTAGCCGTTGCGTTTTTGACGCTTACGAGCAGCGGCGATCATGCTCGATGCCATTAAACCGGCTGCGATCGTACCGGGTTCGGGGGTTCCCACTGCCGGTTCACCCGCCATCTTGAAGTTCACACCATCCCCCGTGCCACTGGCGGTATCATTGCCAAACTTCAGGGTGATCGATTTGACATCAAAGAAGGTTTGGGAAACTAAGTTACCATCCCGGCCCTTGCTGACGTAATCCGGGATCAGGCTAGTTCCGTTAATCGCCAAAGCTCCCGTCGTATTTTTCGACTCGGTATCAAAAAAGTCAATTGTCAACGCTGAAATAACACTGGAAAAGGTGAACTCAAACGTGCCGACTTCGAGTTGTCCGTTTTCTTCAGCGTAGCCATTGCTTTCGTTGTATTCCGACGGACGGAAGAAAAAGCCACTAAAGTTTGTTCCCGCATCTTTTTTCTGAAAAACGGTTTGACCGCTGTTGTAGGTGCTCTTGGTGGCTAAGTTATCGACAAAGAGGCGGCTGCGGCTGCCGGTGCTGCTGTCGGTCAACGAGGTGATGCTTTCAAATATCGGATCAAGTTCAATACAGCCGTCGTAGCAGCCTAAGCCAACATTGATTTCGCCTTCTTGCTGAGGCACGAAATCATAGGCGGAGGCGGTAGTAGCGATCGCACCCCAAGAGAGGGTTGCTGTGGCGGCGGCGAGAATAGTTTTAAGCGTAGAGTTAAACATAATAGGACTTGAACAACTTGGACTATGCCTCTACTATGCAGAAAAACACGATTGAGATCAATTGAAAAGTGATGAAGAATGCTGCAAATCGTGTAAAGCTTTGATGAAATACATCAATTAGGTGACTAATCTATGGATTTTTACCTACGAGAAAATACTGAGTGCAGTGGTTGAGTCTTTTCTTTTTTGGCTCAATAAGCCTTAACCCGCATCTGAGGGATGAGCACCGTGAGGGCGGGATGTGTCTAGATGCTTCAGGGACGCTAAATTGAAATCATCGAGTGATTGAAAAATATCAATGGCTTCAGTGGCGTTTGAACGGATGCGTCTCACCTCCCATGCGGCAATTCGGCAGCAGATGCGGCGGCATGATGAGCAGTTGCGACTATTGGCAGGGCGGCGCGATCGCTGTCGGACTTGTCACTATTTTGCCCATTCTGCTTTTTTGCGCTGTGCGGTTAATCCCCACGGAGACGCGAAGCACTGCACCCATTACCGCCCCGCGATCGCTACCGATGTGCGATCGTGAGTGCCCAAAAAAAAGAGTGGACAAGCCCATGGGCTTGTCCACTCGGTGATTGTTCATCAGTCGCCGGGCTGGGGGTTAATCCGGGGCGATCGCGGGGGCCATCGACACCTCAGCCATTGGAGGCGGCGGGGTTGCCGCTGTTTCCACCAAGGTGGGCACATGGCCGCGCACCATCGCTGTGAGTTGGGTCATGGTGCTGTCGTAGATTTGGGTGGCAATTTTGGGATAGAGACCGATGCCGATAATCGGCACGAGCAACGCCCCAATAATGAACACCTCGCGGGGTTCTACGTCCACGAGTTTTTCGTGGGAGACGAGGTCTTGGTTTTCTTCGCCGTAGAAGATTTCCCGCAACATCGAGAGCAGGTAAATCGGGGTGAGGATCACCCCCACCGCAGCAAGGAGCACCACAATCACCCGGAACGTTGTGCTGTAGGCATCACTGGTGGCAAAGCCGACGAACACCATCAATTCCGCCACAAAGCCGCTCATTCCCGGCAGGCGAGGGAGGCGAGGGAACAGGCCGTCCACATGGCGAAGGCTTTTTTCATCGTTTTGCCCACACCGCCCATT
>CAZCWE010000487.1:0-3063 GCA_964502285.1 uncultured Spirulina sp.
GTCTGGGATGAGTCCGGCGATCCGTTGAACTACACGATCCAAGATATTCCCGCCGATATGGTCGATGCTGTGGCCACCTACCGGGAAGAAATGCTCGAACTGGCCGTCGAGCAAGACGATGAGGTCATGGAAAAATACCTCGAAGGCGAAACAATTGACATCGACACCATCAAACGCTGTATTCGCAAAGGAACGCGCGATCTCGCCTTCTTCCCCACCTACTGCGGCTCCTCCTTCAAAAACAAAGGCGTACAGCTTGTCCTCGATGCGGTGGTGGACTATTTGCCCAACCCCCTCGAAGTCAACCCCCAACCCATCGTTGATCTCGAAGGGAACGAAACCGGCGAATATGCCATTGTGGATGTAGAAAGTCCGCTCCGGGCCTTAGCGTTCAAAATCATGGACGATCGCTTCGGCGCTCTCACCTTTACCCGGATCTACTCCGGCACCCTGGCAAAAGGAGACACCATCCTCAACACCGCCACCGGCAAATCCGAACGGATCAGCCGCATGGTGGAAATGCACGCCGATACCCGCGAAGAAATTGAGTCTGCCCACGCTGGAGACATTGTCGCTCTCGTGGGGATGAAGAGCACCCAAACGGGTCACACCCTCTGCGATCCGAAAAACCCCGCCACCTTAGAACCGATGGTCTTCCCGGAGCCGGTGATCTCCATCGCCGTCAAGCCGAAGAAAAAAGGCGCAGACGAAAAAATGGGCATGGCCCTCAGCAAGATGGTGCAAGAAGATCCCTCCTTCCATGTGGAAACGGATCAAGAAAGCGGCGAAACCATCCTCAAAGGCATGGGAGAATTGCACCTTGATATTAAGGTGGACATTCTCAAGCGGACTCACGGTGTGGAAGTGGAAGTGGGCAAACCCCAAGTGGCTTATCGTGAATCGATCACCAAGCGTCTCGAAGACAGCTACACCCACAAGAAACAATCCGGGGGTTCGGGTCAGTACGGCAAGATCGACTACGTGCTGGAGCCGGGCGAAGTGGGCAGTGGCTTCCAGTTTGAATCGAAGGTGACCGGCGGTAATGTGCCCCGCGAATTTTGGCCGGCCGTGCAAAAGGGCTTTGCGTCAAGTATTGAGCAAGGGCCGTTGGCTGGGTTCCCCTGTGTGGACTTGAAGGTGACCTTGACCGATGGAGCATATCACGCGGTGGATTCTTCGGCGATCGCCTTTGAAATCGCTGCCCGTGCCGCCTATCGCCAATCCTTACCCAAGGCTGGCCCTCAACTCCTAGAGCCGATCATGGCTGTGGATGTGTTCACCCCGGATGATTACATGGGTGATGTGATTGGTGACCTCAACCGTCGCCGGGGTTTGATCAAGTCCCAAGATGCTGGCCCGACGGGGGTTCGGATCAAAGCCGATGTGCCCCTCAGTGAGATGTTTGGCTACATCGGTGATCTCCGGACGATGACATCCGGACGGGGTCAATTCTCAATGCTCTTCGCCCATTACGCGCCTTGTCCTGCCAACGTGGCCGAAGAAGTGATCAAAGAAACCAAAGAACGCCAAGCTGCTTTGGCATAGTGACTTGTTAAGTTTTAAAAAAAAGGGGGCATCATGCCCCCTTTTTTTTGGATGCAGCCCCTAAGGTTAATTGTTGAATCCCTGAACATCGTCAAGGGGTAACGATAGGGTTTGGGCGATTTGTGCGGGGGTGAGTCCGAGGCTGCGCAGATGTGCGATCGCACCCCGTTGAGCTTGTTTTAATTGTTCAACTTCAGCCCTAGCGGTTTCAGCTTCAGTTCTAGCCGTTTCGGCCTCAGCCCTAGCGGTTTCAGCTTCAGTTTTAGCCGCTTCAGCCTCAGCTTTAGCCGCTTCGGCTAATTGTCCCAACTCCACATAACTTAAAAATAAATCTCCATTGGGCTTATAAATATGCAGCATTTCTGGAGTGATTTCAAAGCGAATCTTTAACAGAGGACTTTCCCAACCATGAAGCTCTGGAATAACGGTAAATTCCGCATCATGCCGTTGCCATCCTGTTAAATCATTGCGATCCGGATCGTAGAGATAATATTCACTGACTCCAAAATGGTGATAGAACTGCCATTTTTGCGCCATTTCTCCTAAGCGATTTCCGGGCGATAAAATCTCAAACACCACTTGAGGGGCGATTCCCTCTTCTTCCCATTGTTTATAGGAACCGCGATATCCTTTGGGGCGGCCGATCGCCACCATCACATCCGGGGCGCGACGAGTTCGGTTATCCCCTTCAACGGGATACCACAATAAATCTCCTGCCACAAATACATTCGGATCGTCTGCAAAGATTAATTCTAAATTTTCTTTGATTGTGACAATCCAATGAAATTGCAAGGTGTTATCCGCCATAGGTAGACCATCACTATCTGGGTAGACAATTTCCGATCGCTGGAGTTCCTGAACCATAATCTGCTCTTGACCTTGACGATAAAAACATTATAAAGGATGAGAAAAATCAGCATAAACCCAGCAATTTCACCCTTAATCGCCTCTGTCTACTGCCTGCCTTGCTCTGCCTTTAAAGTGATTAACCCATTAAACTTTTTCAGCCGTCTATTGTCTTTATCCTGCACAAAACCCCCCAGACGAATCTGGGGGGTTTTGATCAATGGAGCCGAGCAGAGTCGAACTGCTGTCCGAACTGGCTATTGACCTTCTGTTCGTTCACAGGTTTAGCCTTTTTAATCCGCAAGGCGGGAGCAACCAATTATTCCGGGTTACGCGGATTCTCTAGTAAAGTTCTCGCAAAGCGTCGTGACTAGATGCACTTGGCTCGCATATCCGTTAAGGGTTATCCATTAGCGTTAACGGAGTCAACTAATGAATGCTCGAAACCTAGTTTGGTTTATGGACTAAGCAGCAACAGGTGCAGCTTTACGAGCGAAAGGAACGATGTTGTTCGCAGTTACTTTTTTGTTTGAACTCTTGATTTACGAGAGGGAGTTCGCTCTCGACCTGAATCACAGGGCGGCTTTCACCAACCCGTCGAAACCTTTACGGCCCCGTGTGTTGCTTTTTTATTATAGAAAGATTTGACCCGAACTGCCAAGGGGCGCGATC
>CAZCWE010000488.1:0-3053 GCA_964502285.1 uncultured Spirulina sp.
AGGGGGATCGATCGCAACGTAGGCCAACATTTGAACGTTATGTATAAGCAGTAGCGGATAGACCGGAGGGATTTTTTTATGCTTGGAAATAAAGGGTTGCGCCCGTGTTTGGCGTCAGGTTTAACGGGCGAAGCGGCGGCGTTGGCTGATGATCAAGAGGGTGATGAGCAGAGCAGCGAGCCAAGTACCGGGTTCGGGAACGCCGGTGTTGCCCATGACGCTGGGGGGCTCTTGGAGAGCTTCGTGGCCATCTTCAACGGTGCGGTTGAAGCGGTCTTCCCCTTGTTCGGCGGCTTTGAGCATCTCTCGCTGTTCGTCGTTGACGAGGACAATCATCGAGGAGTAGGGGGTGACGATCGCAGCGTTTTGAGCGATCGCATGGAGTTGATCCAACTGCTCCGGGTTGGTGGTGTCGGTGGTGCGGCTGAGGTGATGGATCAGGAACCGCGCCGCGAAGGGGGTAAACCCATCGGCCTGGGAGGCTGCGGGGTTATCCGTGGGGGTTATGTTCCAGAGATACCCATCTTCTTCCGTAGCCGTTGCTTGACCCGGAATCTGAGCCATGCGATCGAACACTGCCGCCACTGAGCTAGCCGCCCCGCCGCCGCTGGTTTGCATCGCTGCGAGGATTGCGTCATCATAGGCTGCTGGATCATTCCCCAGATGCACCGTCCATAGAGGTAGATTCAGGTCTGGTAAGCGATCGGAATCGTCGGCCAGTTCATAACTGCCGCTGTCGGAGAGGAGAATCACCGCGTCGTAGGCTTGGGTTTGGCGCAGTTGCTCAAATTGGCGCACCATCGTTTTGAGTTGAACCGTGCCGTAGAAGAGGGTGCGATCGAGGGTTTTGATCTGATCGCGGGGGACAGCATAGGGCTCAATCTTGGCGGCGGTGGCGACGTAAACATCGGCTTCATTGTTGGCAAGGTCGCCATCGGTGAGACCCTGATCCTGGAGCCATTGCACGGTTTTAGCCAGTGCCTGCCGTTGCTCGTTCATGCTGTAGGAACTATCGAGGACGATCGCAACCCGTTTTCCTTGGGGTTGAGTTAGGGTCACATCTGCGAGGGGTTCGGCGGTGACGGTGTAGCCGGCGAGGGTGGCGGTGTGGGGTTGGGGAGCGCGATCGCTTTCCGTCGGGATCGCCGTTTCTAGCCAGGTTTCGAGACCTTGAACCGCTGCACCGTTGCGGAAGCGTTCGGTGGTGGCATCCCAGAATACATTGCGGGCTTCGCTGAGGTGGGGCAGGGGCCAACCCTCGGTACTGCGTAGGGTGCGGTAGGTGAGCCAGAGGTGAAATTGGGCGGGTTCAACGCCGTTGTTGCGTTCCCATTGGTCGGGTTGGGCGGGGATGGGGAAGGCGCGGAGGCGATAGTTGCGTGGGCCCACTTGTTCGAGGAGGGCGGGGTCGATGGGGCGTTCGCGTTGGACTTGGGAGTTGTAGACGGCTTGGGCGGCTCCCCGTGGCGCAACTTGGAAGGGGAAGCGATCGCTCAATGTCTCGGTTTCGCCCAACCAAATCCCCGTAATCACCGCACTTTCGGGCAAGGAGAAGGAATAGAAAATCTCTTCGACTTCAAAGGTTTGGTTGACATAGACTTCATGAAGTTCCACGTCGGCCCAATCGCCGTCGGGGGTGACGGTGAGGTCTTGGCGTTCGAGGTGGACTTTTTCTTCGCCAATATTCAGCACCCCGGCATTGGCGGCATCGAGCATGGTGGTGGATTTGAGCGACTTCAAAATGGCGGCCTGTTCGCCTTTTTGGATCGGGGTGTCGAAAAATTGGGCGTAGAGGTCACGGGCGCGATCATTATCATCGCGATCGCCGTTATAAAAGAACGCAAACAGCAGCAGATCATGCACCTCTTGCAACGCTTGGGCGATTCCCTCCGGGGCGTTGAAGGCTTGCCCATAGAGCCATTTAATATTGGCACTGTCTTGATTCACCCCCAAATAGCGGTAGGGATGGAGATAGGCGTTAAGCAAGCCGTCTCGGATGGCGGGGGCTTCGGCGATTAGGGCTTGACGGGCTTTGGGGGTGAGAGGGCGTTCGAGCAGGGCGAAGGCGCGGCCTTGGGGTTGATGATTCAGACCCCCGGCGATCGCAATCCACGCCGTCAAGGTCGCCAAGCCAAGCATCATCGCCGTTTTCCGTCCCCGTTGAGCCGCAAATTTCCGCAAAATTTGCCGCCCCGAATCCACATACAACAAAATGAAACTCGTCGGCAGCGCCAGGAAAAACGCCACACTCAAAATTAACAACGTCGTCCCTAACAAGCTCTGAATGATATAGTCGAGGCTCCCCTCCGCCAGGTTATCCATCAGCCATTGCACCGATGAGACAATCCCCGGCCAAAATGAATCCGACGTGATCCAACCCCACAACCCCGTCACCACAAAGCCCGCAATCGGCACAACGTAGAGCATCAGCAGCGTCCCGGCATAGACCCCCATCATGATCACGAAGGTTTGGAAAACAGCTTGGAGGGGGGCAAGGTGACGCAGGCCAGGGCGATCGCCCCAATACCCCGTAATTTGCGTGAGGCTAAAGGCCGCGATCGCCACCAGCAACGACCCCAACAGCCAAAAACTGGCGGGGTTCAGTTCCCGCAGGACAAAAAAGCGCAGCAGGCAGAGCAAAAAGAGGGGCGCTTCAATGCCGAAAAAGAGGCGGGTTTGGGCAAGGGGTTTTTTGCGCAGTTTGGTGTAGGCGATCGCCGTACAGATCGGGGGAATCGCTAAAAAACCGATGAGCGTGATCGCAAATTCCCGTTGGATTTCACCGGATGCGATCGCCTGAATCGCATCAACCCCGAACGCTGGCAACCAGATTAGATACAGCACCACGAGGAAACACAAATTCCAGAGTCCAAAAATACTGTAATGAACCAAATTGAGGAGCGGTTTTAACAATTTCCGGGAAATGTTGCTATGTGCAAGTTTAGAGAGGGGGTCTAAAAATTTCCTGCGCATCGTGGATCACCAAAGAAGGGCTTTGTTATACTCTCACCGCAAATCTTCTGAATTTAGGACAGTCTTAAAATTTGTTACGG
>CAZCWE010000489.1:0-151 GCA_964502285.1 uncultured Spirulina sp.
TCGAAGTGCGATCGCCCCCCCCAATCCGAGCACTGAGCGCAGTCGAAGTGCGATCGCTGCCCGACAACAACGGCCAGCCTTCGACTCCGCTCAGGCTTCATCTGCTCAGGCTTCAACCCATGTTGAAACTATGGGAAAATTGAAAGCCCAA
>CAZCWE010000489.1:161-3051 GCA_964502285.1 uncultured Spirulina sp.
TTCGACATGCTCAGGGTACAGAACGAGGCACGGTAAAAATATGGGACAATCGAAGACCCAATGTGCCGAAAAATCGAATGAAAATCGCAACGTGGAATGTCAACTCAATCCGCAGCCGTCAAGCCATTGTCCTCGATTGGCTCACGGCGAATCCGGTGGATGTGCTGTGTTTGCAAGAGACGAAAGTGGTGGATAAAGATTTTCCCCGCGACCCCTTCGAGGCGATCGGCTATCAGTTGGCAATTGCGGGGCAAAAGTCCTATAACGGCGTGGCCATTTTCAGCCGTCACCCCATGACCGAGATCAGCGCGGGATTCGGTGCAGTGTTGGGGGAAGAAACGGATCTTGATGAGCAGAAGCGGGTGATCAGCGCAGTGATCGGCGGGGTGCGGGTGGTGAATTTGTACGTACCCAATGGGTCAGCGCTGAAGAGTGAAAAATATGACTATAAATTGCGCTGGCTGGCATTGCTAAAAACCTATCTTGCCCAGTTGCAAAGCTCCGCTGTCCCGGATCTCTGCGTGTGCGGTGATTTTAATGTCGCTCCCGATGACCGCGACATTTATAAACCCGACGGCAAAGACAAGCACATCATGGCCTCACCCCCAGAACGGGAAGCCCTGGCCGCAGTGCTGAGTGTGGGTTTCACCGATATTTTTCGACAATTCACCCCGGACGGCGGCCATTACAGTTGGTGGGACTATCGCCAAGGTGGGTTTGCGAACAATCGCGGCTGGCGGATTGACCATATTTATCTGACGGCGGCGTTGTGCGATCGCGCCCAGTCCTGCACCATCGACCTTGAACCCCGCCGCCGCGAAAAACCCTGCGATCACACCCCCGTTATCGTGGAGCTGCGCGATTAACCTAAGCCAAATTCCACCATGGCGGGTTTGAAATTACGGTTTTCATGGCTCGGCCGACTCAGTTTAATCAGGGCAAATCGTTGATCCGGTTCCAATGCCTCCCATTGCGCTAGATCCAGGGTTAAACCCACTTGAGTCGCCTGGTGAATCACCTCGGCGGGAATCTGGCCCGCATCTAACCAGGGAGGAGCGGCGGGAATTTCCAATATTGAGGCGGGTTTGCCCATGTGGGCGATGACCATAGCTTGCAATTGTTCCCGATACTGCGCAGTTTCGGCATCAGTGGCGCAGGGCGTATCAACCAGGAATTGCCGTTCCTCTAAACTGAACCGATTCCAGTGATCCAGCTTTAACTTCACCCCGCAGGTATCCAGCTTCATCCGCACCCGCATCGGAATACAACGCAACGACTCGACAAAATCCTGCTCAAACTGAAAGAACGTCATGGCATCCCCTGGAGTTCATTGATGGCACTTGCTTATTTTACGTGCCAAATGCCGTGGAAACTGTGGGGAATCGGTTGGGGCAACAGGAGCCGACAGAGGGGCCCGGCGGTGATGTCGTCGCTGTGGTAAAGCCAGACTTCCGACTGATCAGCCTGGCCATCGTAGACGACGGTGATCAGATAATCGGGGCCGGTGGGGTTGGGGATGTAGACGGGTTCGCTGGGGTATTGGTGGGGGCTGAGTTCGGTAATTGTGAGGCTTTCTGTGGTGCGATCGCACATTCCCAAGGCTCGATAGAGTTCCTGCTCCGAATTCGGCCCCGCTTTCACCGAAAAATACGATCGCGTCCAGGGTTGCCCCACCGCCTCCGGATGCACAGTGGGGAACTCGCACCAGGTTTCACAGAGGGTCGTGCTACTGATTACGGCTCCGGTGCGGGGATCGAGGCGGAGGCTGCGGAGACTGCCGGGGGCGGGGTGCTGAATGATCCCGGAGGGAACTTCTCTTAAATATTGATTGGTCGTGAAATCGTCGTAGTGAACATAGTCGATCTGCACCATGCCGTCGGGATGCTCGCAGCCGTTGCTAAAGTGCCATTGATACCAGGGTTCTGTGGTGGTTTGGGTGACAAGGCTTAAGGTTTCGCGGTCAAAAATTAGAATTTGCGTCCCCAACTCCGGCCGCCACGCCATCGCATCACAAAAACTCCCTTGCCCGAAAATCACCGTTAATAAATTCACCCGCACCGGACTCACAAAAAAGACCAAATACCGCCCCGCCAAACAAAAATCATGGAGCACCGGCAAACCATCGAGGGGGAAGGTTGCTTGCTTGAGTTTTTGGCCCTGGGCGTTGTAGCGGTAGAGGTGCAGGGTATTTTTGGGGCCGGGGGTTACGCCGAAATTATAGACTTCGCCGCTGTGGGGGTCGCGTTTGGGATGGGCGGAAAAAGGGGTGTTATCGAGGCCGAGGGAGTCAAGCCCGTAGGTTTCTAAACTATCCAGATCGAGCGCATGAGGCGGGCCACCTTCCCAGAGGGCGAGGAGGCGATCGCCCCACACCAGCACAGAGGTATTCGCCGCATTTTTCACCGGCCGCAGCCAGTTATTCCACACCGGGCCCGGGGCTTGGCGGCCATAGTTGGGGAACAAGAAGCGATCGCGCTCCGCCTCCGCTTGATACCCCGCCGTTTGCACATAGCGATAGGTCGCCCGCGCTTGGCCGCCCTGAATCTGCACCGCCAACACAGCCCCGTCCCCATCAAACCAATGCCCCACCGGTTCGCCGCCCCGTTCGAGACGGCCCGGGCCATTGCGGTAGAGTGTGCCGCTCAGTTCTGCGGGAATCGCGCCGTCTAACAGAGTTAATGGGGTTGTTGGGAATTCTTGGCCGGGGCTGTTGAGAACGCGATGCCAAGCGGGTTGGGTGGGGGTCGCAATCATAAAGTAAAGCTGAGGTGATAGTGGTGCGATCGTATCAAATTCATGGCAACGTCGTCCGGTCAGATCAAAACCCCTCACCCAACCCTCTCCCACGGGGCTACTGCTTATACATAACGTTCAAATGTTGGCCTACGTT
>CAZCWE010000490.1:0-2099 GCA_964502285.1 uncultured Spirulina sp.
TCTACCTAAAGTCGCCCTAGAAGGGCGAGGCTTGAAACCCATTGGTTTTGGTCACCCTAGATCTAATGTGTTTGCTATGCTCCAAGCGGATGAGGTGCAACGCTACCTAACCACCGTCCAGGCCCAGGCCGATCCCGATGGGGCGTTTGCGATCGCCCCCCAGACGGCAGAGTTTGAGACGCGATCGCACCAGTTTCGCACCCTGTTCCCCGCCCTGCTCCCCCACTGTCAAGCCTTAGGACTCACTGACCGCGATCGCATTGCCGCTGATTTGTGGGCTCTCTGGCTCCCCTTGGCTCAACAGTTGAGCCGCGATCGCGAAACCCTAGGCCGTCCCGTGGTGCAAGGCCTCCTCGGCGGTCAAGGCACAGGCAAAACCACCCTCGCCCGCATCCTCGGCCTGATTTTGGACTCGTTCGATTGCCGCTCGGTGCAGTTTTCCCTCGATGACCTCTACAAGTCCTATATTGAACGCCAACAACTCCAGCAGGCCGATCCGCGCTTGATTTGGCGGGGGCCACCGGGAACCCATGACGTGGCGATCGGGATTGATTTGCTCGATAAACTGCGCCAAGCCCGCCGTCGGCTGCCGGTGATTGTGCCGCGTTTTGACAAGTCTGCCGTGGGGGGCTTGGGGGATAAGGCTGCGCCGGAGGTGGTGGATGGGGTGGATGTGGTGATTTTTGAGGGGTGGTGTGTGGGGGCGCGTCCCGTTGATCCCCAGGTGTTTGACGATCCGCCCGACCCGATTGTGACGGAGAGCGATCGCACCTTTGCCCGCGACATGAACGATCGCCTCTTCGACTATGTGCCCCTCTGGCATCGCCTCGATCGCCTCCTCATCCTCCAGCCCGTGGATTACCGCTTGAGCCAACAATGGCGCAAAGATGCCGAACACCAGATGATCGCCCAGGGCAAATCCGGCCTGAGCGATGCGGAGATTGATCAGTTTGTCGCCTACTTTTGGAAAGCCCTTCACCCAGAATTATTCATCACGCCCCTGACCCAAAATCCTCTCCTCACGGATCTCGTGGTGGAAATTGGGCGCGATCGCACCCTTGGCCGGATCTATCGCCCTTGACGGCGTGCGGCGAGTTCCGCTGCGAGGAGGAGGGCGGCTTTCATGCTGGCGGGGTTGGCGATGCCCTGCCCGGCGATGTCGAAGGCAGTGCCGTGGTCGGGGGAGGTGCGGATAAACGGGAGGCCGATGGTAGTGTTGATCGCTTGGTCGAAGCCCATTAATTTCACCGGGATTAACCCCTGATCATGGTAGAGGGCGAGATAGGCATCGGCGAGGCCGGGGGTGTGGGCGTTGCGGAACCAGGCTTGACCCGGTTTGACCCAGAGGGTATCGGGAGGCACAGGGCCCAGGAGTTTCACGGCGGGGCGATCGCGCCGTTCTCGCTCCAGCCAGGGAATGAGCCAATCTTGTTCCTCGTGGCCGAGTTTGCCGTCTTCGCCGCTGTGGGGGTTGAGTCCCGCGATCGCGATCGTCGGCGCAGTGATGCCAAAATCGCGCTGTAAACAAGCCAAGAGGAGATCCAGCTTACGGCCCATCAGCTCCGGGGTGAGGGCATCGGGGACGGTGCGCAGGGGGATATGAGTGGTGGCCAACAGGGTGATCAGTTGCCAGCCGGTATAGGGCGATCGCGCCACAAAGGCCATGCCGAACCGCTCCGCCCCCGCCCGCGTTGCCAAGACTTCCGTTTGGCCGGGGTAATCGTGCCCCGCCGCCTGCCAGAGGTGTTTCGCGATCGGGGCGGTGACGATGCCCGCATAGGAGCCTGCGATCGTCTCGGTAATAGCCCGGTCAAGATAGGCAAAACTCGCCGCCCCCGTGGCCGCCGTTCCCTGGCCCGCCGTCACCGTCTCCCCCAATGGCAGATCAATCACCGGAACCTGCGCCGGATCGGCAAGATCCGCGAGATCAGCGTGTTTTAGGGCGTGATAGGTGGCTTCGAGGTGCGATCGCGTCCCCACCAACGTCACCCCGCACCGAGACGCGATCGCCGGATCGGCCAATGCGCCCGGCTGCACAACCGTATCGGGGTTGAGCAGCAGCGCATAGTCGCGGGTCGCTGCCGCCAGCCCGATGTTAT
>CAZCWE010000490.1:2109-3047 GCA_964502285.1 uncultured Spirulina sp.
ATCTCCGGATCGGCCAACGCCTTCAGCACCACTTCGGGGCCAATGCCCGCCGGATCTCCCACCGGCATGATCAGTTGCGATCGTTTCATCCCTACCCTCGTCGATTAACCATGGTTCCGTTTCCAACTTCCCTTACAATGGGACATTAAGCGAAATTTGATCATTTCATTTCAATTTACTAGTTAAGGAGTTTCTGTTCATGAACGCCCACGATCTCATGATTAACGCCGCCGTTCTGTCCTTTACCCTCATTTTAGTGGGTTTAGGACTAGGCTTTTTCCTCTTAAAACTCCAAGGCGGCGAAGCCGAATAACGCAGCGACTCAGCGATCGCAAGGGACGTACCCTTAGCATCCCTTGCGCATCAGTCATCATTACACTTAAAAACAGTTAAACATCATGTTTAAAGTTGTTTTCTAACGTTTTTTAAATAGTGTTCTGAACTGCGATCTAAAGACTGCGATCGCATCCCATTACCGCATTGTCAACTATCAAAATCATGGCCACTACAGAACCGCGCATTGAGTTCTTTGAAGGCATCCCCGAAACTCTGACCAATGTTCGCCTACGCCAGGGAAAAAGCTCCGGCATTCGGAATGTTTTATTAGAATTTGACACCCTCCAAGCGATCGATATTGTCAACAGTTTTACCAAACGCTCCACAGGTACCATTCGCCTCATTGATGAAGAAGGCGAAATCAACGCAACGCCGTCCTCGTTTCGGTTTCGCGTCAGCCCCAACGAAGAAGATGATATTTTAGGGGCCGACTGCCAAATTGATATTGAATCCTCCCAAGATTGGGATCGGGTGATGCGGTTTCTAGAGCGGTATGCCGCCGCCAATGGGATGGGCTATCAAGAGCGATAAGCGGTGTACCGTCGTCATCCGCTGTACTCATTTGACGACACCATGACACGCGAGAAAATCACACTATTGGG
>CAZCWE010000491.1:0-3040 GCA_964502285.1 uncultured Spirulina sp.
CAACAGCCCCACCCATTGCGCACTGCTATCCTGCACCGTCCACCACCCCGGCTTAAACCCCGGCAATTTCGGAATCGCCCCCACGGAACCCACTAACCGCAGGGCGTGGGGCAAGGCCGCCACGGGTTGAGCATTGGCCCCAGATGGCGCGAGGGCGGCCTGCACGGTGTCGCGATCCGCCCGCAGGGGATTGACCCGCAGATCCAAGAGCGGCACTTGATTGAACCAATCACAGAGGGCGATCGCATCCTCCGCCCCAAACTGCTCAAACCATTGCCCCACCATCCAATCCGGGAAACTGTGGAGGATGGCGCAGCGTTGCACCGGATCATCGGGGAGGGCGATCGCCTCCTGCCCCGCCTCGATGGTTCGCAGATATTGCCGCAACAGCCCATTCACCACCTTCGCCAAACGCCCTTGGCCGTTGGTTTTCGCCAACTCCACCGCCGTATCCACCGCCGCCGACGGGGGAATCTGATCCAAATACCGCAATTGATAGAGACCAATCTGGAGAATCGATCGCAACATCGGCGGCTGATCCTTGGCTTTTTTCGTGCCTAGGTGGTCAATAATCGCGTCAAGGGTACGCTGCCGCCGCACCACGCCATAGACCAATTCCGTCGTCAGGGCGCGATCGGGCTTGCTGAGGCTGTCTTTTTTGTATTTTCCAAGGGTGCGATCGAGGGCGATGTCGGTATAAGCCGCGTGGCGATCGATTTGTTGGAGGGCGGTGAGGGCGAGTTGGCGGGCGTTAACGGTCATGGAGAGTTTAAAAACGTTGGGTGCGACCCGATCGCGGCACGGCGATCCCCATCGGCCAAGTCATCACCGGGGACGACCTGATAGGGGTAGACCGCCTCGCCTGTCGAGTGGGGGATGAACCAGAGGCCGACTATCTGGGGGCGATCGCCGCCCAGGGTCACGCTCGGATCATCTGGGCGACGGGCAACTCTCAACTCGCCTGCCTCGCCTACCTGATCAAAGATGATGAAATCCCCTGGCAGCAGGTCACCTGTTTTCATTTGGATGAATATCTGGGCATTGCCGCCGAGCATCCCGCCAGTTTTCGCCATTATTTAAAAACACGCCTCGCGGATCGGGTGCATCCGGCGGCATTTCACTACCTCGCAGGGGATTGTTTGGAGCCGTTGCAGGAATGCGATCGCTACACCCAACTGCTCCAAGCCGCCCCCATCGATCTCTGTTGTTTAGGCATCGGCAACAACGGCCATCTAGCGTTTAACGAGCCGAGCGTCGCCAATTTCGACGATCCCAACGCGGTGAAACTCGTCAAACTCGACCCCAAAAACCGCGAACAGCAACACCGCCAAGGCCATTTCCCCACCCTCGCCGCCGTCCCCCACTACGCCTTCACCCTCACCCTCTCCCAAATCGCCCAAAGTCAGCGCCTCCTCTGCCTCGCCCAGGGGGATCATAAACGTGCGATCGTGCAGCAACTCCTCACCGGCCCCATTAGCCCCACTTGCCCCGCCACTCTCCTCCGCCGTCACCCCAACGCCACCCTCCTCCTCGATGTGGACGCAGCCCAACGCTAGCATCCAGCGTTAAACCACACCGAATCCGGTCTGAAATGAAGAGGACGAAAAAGGAGCGCGATCGCACATTTTTTGATCAAGTTTTGATCAAGTTTTGATCAAAACCGTTATACCGTTCATCCGTAAAAGTTGCATCTAAACAAGACGTAGGCTTGTGAAGTTTCACGACGTTATGATACGACTTGTCCTGCTTATCCTGCGTATCCATTGCATCTCCATAATTTTAGAAATCTCGGTGTTATGTTGAGTTATTGGTTAAGCATGACACAGTCATTGTGATCTAAAAATCATCAACAGAAAAGATCACGATAGTTCATTCATGAAGATTATGAATTGATCATCAAAGATTGATCTAAAACTCGCGATCGCAGGCTATCTCACCATCGTTTACCTCACCTCCGGCTTCAAGAAGCGGCATCAATGGTTTCCCCTGCTCGTTTACCAAATACACACTAACGCTCTGCCTGTTGACTCGCAGTCGCAATTCATAAATTGCTCATCCGCTTAGTTTCATCTCAACCATAGGAAACCCAATCATGAAATCTTGGCTAAAGCGATCGCTCAAAAACAGTAAATTGCTTGCGATCCGGCTATTCGGCAGTCTACTGTTGATTGTATTGCTCTGCGCCTGCACGTCCCCATTACAGATGCTTAACAGCGACAGGGTTAATCAAGCTTCACCCGTTGCCACATCCTCACAAAATGACACCGCAACAGCGACACAACAGCCCGAATTCGCCTCTAACGGTGAGCGGATTTATTTCACTTCGACCAGCGATCGCGACACAGATATTACACCGACTGGATTGTTTTCATCGGGGGGCATGCTGGGACAAGGGACAAAGAGAGAACCCCTGGGAAATGGGACAGAACGGGAACCCATGGGCAATGGTACGAGGAGAGAACCCATGGGCAATGGAACAGAACGGGAACCCATGGGCAATAGTCTACAAACAGAAATCATAGCCAATGACGTTCTATCCTGTGCCACCTGTCACCGTTCCGATGGCCATGGTGGTGAACATACGATGCTGGGAATGCAGACTATGGACTCTCCTGATATTCGCTGGTCAGCCCTACAAGCTGAATTTAATGATGACGAAAAACTCCGTTTAGCGATTACCCAAGGTGCAGACCCTGACAGCGAAACACTGTTAAATAGGAATATGCCACGCTGGCAAATTGACCATGAAGATCTAGACGATTTAATTGGTTTTCTCAAGACATTATAAAACCCGAATTTACGCCTCTCGTATCTATAGCAATCATCAATCAATCGTAAAATTAATATCCCCATCAACAAGGAGCCTAAGCCCCTTGCCTATCTATAAATAAAATGAGATGACTATAGGATTATATAGCAGTGGACAAGTTCATTAGGACATTCAAGCAGCGCACCCTGAGGGTCGTCGTTGGCGAAGCCTCCCGAAGGGATAGGGTAAGCGGCCGGGCTATCTCCTGCGGAGACGCTGCGCGAACGACGA
>CAZCWE010000492.1:0-3040 GCA_964502285.1 uncultured Spirulina sp.
GGGGTTGCTGTCGAATTGGCGTTGGACGGCGGCGCGGGCGATCGCTTCAGCGCGGTGCAGGACGGTGTTGTCGGTGCGGTAAGGGTGCGATCATCGTTGCGTGGTCAGCTTGGCTTAATCACCTCATCGCTCTTCGGAATTTCTGCTGGTATTCCTGGCCCCGTTTGAAAGAATCCATGCACACTCTCAAAACCTAAACTTTTGAATGGGTGCTACCGGGTCATAGGTCGGCGGCATCAGTCTAGCTCTGAGCAAATGCACCAGAATTGTCAAGTTTGTTTGGATTAGATGGAGACAGTGCAGTTATGATGACACGGTATGAGGTTTTCTGAGCTGTCACTACATAGCAGCTATAGCATCTTGGGGGGACAGCTCACCTTGCAAAACTGCCTGAAGTACGGGGAAATAGGTTTTCATCATTGCTAGATTAATTTGCACCATTCGTGTGAGACGCTCGGCATCTATCTGTCCATTTCCAATATCTAAACTGGTGCGAATACGTAGATCTCCCGTCGTAAAGCTCATCTCGAAGTTCCCGACGAGTAACCCATAGTTAATCCCGGTCAAAAGTTCAGACATCGCTAATTGTCGCTCAGAAGGAATCTCTTCTGGAAAAACCGAGAAAAAAACGATGCAACCTTGTTCAACAACAGGTTGGGCAACACAAGACCATGCCAAGTCTTGACCCTGGAAACGCATGGATAGGGCAGGAGGATCGCCTACCACTTGGGGACTGAAGCCCCGTTCTTGGAAAAATTGTCTTAAAGTTTCGCTGAGCTGCATCAAAAACTGATCCCTGTTTAAACATCACTGTGATTATCACTCATTCTCGATCTTATCGTTTGAATCGGGAGATGAGGGCACTCGATGGCAATCAGTCTGAAGCGGCATAAGTGGGCTGCACCTTTCAAATCTGTCCTATCCGACTCTGGCACTGACCCTCTATTTAACTAAGCTAGATATTCTCTATAAGCTTCCTAATTGTGTTTTTTTATCTCCATCTGGTAAACCTAATACTGCTGTTTTAATCGCATCCATAAAATAATCTAACTTGAGTGCTTTCGCAGCTAGATACAGTTTTTTGACATCTTCTGTTTCACCGTCGTTAACGGTCGGAAGTGCGAGTAATCGTAAGCTTTCTTTTGATTGTTCTGCTTCCTGCTCTGCTCGTTGCTTAGCCGTTTCGTAGCTGTCAATATAGCTCGCAGTAAATCTGTTGGATTGTGCCAGTTTCCGAACCATCCACCCCCCCCAAGAACTTCCCATCGACTTTGTGGCGACCTGAGTTATTCCTTTACTCAGAGGATCTCCTGCGTTGGATAGGGTATCGGCAGCGTTCAGACCTGCATCAAAGTATTTGCCCTTACCCTGTTCCCAAGCTATTGCGGAGAGTTTTTGAGCTGTTTGTTTGACAGAATCAGGTTTACTAGAGTCGGAAGCGATCTTATCCATATCAACACGAATGTAACCAAGTGCCCAACCCTCTTGCGTGGCCCGCAGTGTCTTTGTTCCACTCCCAATGAAACCAATAATTGGATTGTATTCACTGATATAGGAGCCCAAGGAAATTAGAGAGGAGGTATCAGTGACATAGCTAAGTAATGTCCCATAAGTGTCGAGCGATGAAGTGAGTGCAGCCAGTCCGGCGACACCTTGGATCGTTGTGAGGGTCTCTTCTTGAGTTCGCGGTATACCAACTTTATACGCTTCGTAGACAAACTTACTGTTTTCCAAGGTTGTTGCAACATCACCCGTGAAATCACCAAGGGCATCTGCATTGCCAGCCAAGGAGGTAATACCAGCAGTATCACTGAGCCCTTTCACAATATCAGCTCCAGAAGAACCAATATCAATCGCATTACCTGTCGATTCTGAGAAGCTTTCGTCATCATCGCGCTGAATCAGATTGGGAACATTTCTCTGGAGCAGACTCCGCTGTACTGAACGACCATTTTGCTGCACTACATGGGTCAACTCATGGGCCAACAACTCCTGCCCG
This sequence comes from uncultured Spirulina sp., assembly GCA_964502285.1. Taxonomy (GTDB): domain Bacteria; phylum Cyanobacteriota; class Cyanobacteriia; order Cyanobacteriales; family Spirulinaceae; genus Spirulina. Next base: position 2,000 of record CAZCWE010000492.1, read on the forward strand.
CCCTTGCTCTGGGGTGCATAGGCCCCCTGCCGGAAAAATACATCCTGCTCCGTCGTGAATGCCTTTGCTTGAATGGATTGATTGAGTTGATCTGCCGTGTTGTCCGTATGGATACGAACACCGCCAAAATCTGCGCCAAACGCATTTTCCATTGGGTTCCGAATGTTGTCTGCTAACGCTTGCCCTCGACTCCGCTCCCGCTGAATCGCTTCCTCAAGATCCGGTGGTGCAACGCCCCCCACACTGGCTCCCTTGAGCTGCACCATCGGTTTCATGCGTACCGTTTCTTCTTCCGCATCGCTGCCATACCCCGGAACCCGCTGAACCGCCCCAGCGATCGGTTGACGCTGGAAAGTCGCTTCATCTTTTTTGCCGTAGCCATACCGTTGCATCCTGTCCGGTGGCGAATTGAGTTGCTGTACTACTTGGGACGCAACTGCATCAGCCTCTTGTTCATACTTGTCCCCCACGGCTCCGGCTGTGAGCTTGGGCATGATTGGCATTCCGGTAGCAGCAGGCTGTGGAGCCGCTGAACTGTTGTTAAGGGCAGTTAAGATGTTGTGACTGAAGCGTTGCTGATTGTGTTGGTCTAGCTCTTGCTCATCAGCCTTGGCTTGTATCGGTTGAGGCTTGGGGAAAGGTCGGGAATATTGCGGGATTGTGGTCTGTGCTTGGACTTTTGGAGCAGTTTCCACCCGGTATTTACGACAGCGCTCCATAGTTCCAGACCTTTTTGTGAAATGATGTTGACGATGAGACCTAGTCTAACAATCTTGCACAGTTTGCGGATAGGCCAAGACTGTACCTCGATACAAATATTGATTCAGCTCAGAATCATGGGCTCAGCTATTTTGAACTTTTGACTGATGTACTGTGCTGACCTGAATTGCAGATGATTTGTGTATATTACTTGTTTTAAGGCTCACTTCAGTCGGGCAAACATCCCGATCCGGTTGGGAGAATTGGGAACTATTGGGGTGCGTCGGGTGGGGGGAGTTCAAAGCCGAGGATTTGTTTGGTCATGGGGAAATAGGTGGCCCA
>CAZCWE010000493.1:0-3034 GCA_964502285.1 uncultured Spirulina sp.
CGCTTACCCTATCCCTCCGGGAGGCTTCGCCAACGACGACCCTCAGGGTGCGCTGGTTGACTATCCTAATCTAGTTTCTCCATTAGGACTGTACCGAGAGACTGCCGCCGCCGTGGACGGTTTTCACCCACTTCAACCGCTTCCGACGTACCGCCATGCGGGCGGTGGTGGCGGGCATCACCACAAGCCAATGAACCATGTAGGTGTAGCCTCGAATCAGCTTCATTAGGAATGAACCGAGATCAGCGATCGCCGGCCGCGATTGAATCCGAATCAACCCCGTGATCCAGCCGATGCCGATGAAGGTAAAGACCAGAGCCGAAAGGGAACTCAAGACCGGGGCATGGTGGCGCAAAATCACCATCAACAGATCCGGAATCGCAGCCGTAGGCAGGAGGTATTGCAGCACCACAAAACAGAGGAGATCCCAGGTTTTCAAGACCCCCATCCGGTTTTGAATGATCAACCGCCAATAGTCGAGATAGCGTTGATAGCCGCCTTCTGCCCAGCGGCTGCGCTGATGCCAGAGGGCTTTCGCCTGGGTGACGCCTTCTTCGGCGATCGCCGGACTGAGACAAAAGCCAATATTCCAGCGATCGAGATGGAGCCGAATCGTCAAGTCGAGATCATCGGTGATCGTTTCTTCGTTCCAATTGCCACAGCGCACCAGGGCAGAACGGCGCACAAATTGACCATTGCCCCGCAGTTCACCAATGCCGCCGATCGCGATCCGCTGCTGCTGGAAATAACTATCGAGACACATTTCCAACTCTTGGCCCTTCGTCCAAAAATTTTCTGGGGCATTGGCGATCGCTTTGCGCACCTGCACCGCCCCGATCTGCTCATCGGCAAACATCGGCATCACATGGCGCAGGAGATCCCGCCCCACCAGCGCATCGGCATCGAACACCGCAATCACATCGCGATCAATCTGGGGGATGATTTGGTTTAACGCGCCAGACTTGCCGCCGCCAGCATTGGGGAGACGATGCACCACCTTGAGTTGAGGGATTTCCTGCGCGAGGCGATCGAGAATGTCTGGGGTGCGATCGCTGCTGGCATCGTCGATAATCCACACATCGTAGTGCGTGTCAGGATAATCCATCGCGCAAAGTTGATGCACCAGACGCTCCACCACCGCTTCTTCGTTTTTAGCAGCCACCACCAACGCCACAGATGGAGCGGTGGCCAGTTGGTCATTGGTGAAGGGTTGGGGCTGCGCTTGGGGTTTTGCCAAGGTGAGGCGGAGAATATTCACGCCAATGATGCCTGTGATCGCCACCACGAGCCAAATCCCCCAAGACACCAAATGCAGCGCGATCACACTCCCCCAAATCATCATCAGGGTGACGGCGGCTTTGGTGCGCCGCCCCGCGTTACCCCGAAAGAAATCGCTGCGAAAATCTTCTTCGTCGCTGTCGGGGTCTGACCAGTCGGGCAAAATTGCCGCGAGGGGATCGGAATCATCATTAGGATCGGGGGATTGCCAAGGGTGTTCTGCCATCGTTCAACGCAATAAAAAGCATCATCCAGCAGTTTAATTGATTCAAAAATCAAGGCGAGCGGCTGGTTTTAATGTCTTATTGTAGCGAGGGTTGTTACAATTTCTAGCGAAATCTTACGATTAGCGGTGCTTGCGTTCTATCGCTCTGAGGCTGAATTCAGGGTGATTTTAGAGCGTGGATTCCTGAAAAATAACCTAGGGAAGCAGGCGCGATCGCACCCCATTGACCCTGATTTTTTAATACAAGACGATTTTGATGAGGATTTTAAGGCCAGTATGATTATCCAAAATTGGGTATGGACAGGATGTTTAGGCGTAGGGTCAATTCTCTGGGTTGAAATTGTCCGCGATCTCTACCATTGGCTCGCCCACCAATGGCAACCGCTCTATAAACTCCACGGTTGGCATCATCGGGTCTTTCGCCCGGATCTTTCGGTGATCAATCCTGAAATCTATCGCCAAGCCCATTGGTATAACGATTTGCCAGAATCCTTGGTGATGTTGCTGTTTAGTGTTGCGCCCTGGTTGCTGGCGTTGCAGTGGGCGTTGCCGCAGCCGTGGCTAGCAGGGGCGGGGTCGCTCTATACCAGCGTGTTTTTATTGGGGGCGATCGCACGCGGCGCAGGAGTGGCCTACGCCGATGAATTGACCGATCTCACCCATCGCCCTGGCCCATTTCCCACTCCCCCCGCCCCCTGGTTCGTCAATCGGACTTACCACTGGCGGCATCATTTCGACGACCAAAACGCCTATTTTTGCGGCACGCTCACCCTCATCGATAAACTCATGGGCACAGCACTTTCTCTCAAAGGCAAGCGCATCGCGGTCACAGGCGCATCGGGAACCCTCGGCCGATCGCTCCTCACCTACCTCCAAGCCAGGGGCGCAAAGGTGATCGCCCTCAGTTCCGGCACAACCCCGATCACCCTACCCGGCGAGACGGAACCGCTCCCCCTGATTACCTGGCAAGTGGGCGAGGAAGATGCCCTTAAAGAACATCTCGCCAAAGTGGATATTTTGATTCTCAATCATGGGGTGAATGTGCATGGGGCGCGGGATCAAGAGGCGATCGCCACATCCTACGAGGTCAACGCATTTTCCAGTTGGCGATTATTAGAACTCTTTTTAACCACCGTGACGACGAATAAAGCGATCGCCACAAAAGAAGTCTGGATCAACACCTCCGAAGCTGAGGTCAATCCCGCCTTTAGCCCCCTCTATGAGTTGAGCAAACGAACGTTGGGCGACTTGATCACCCTGCGGCGTTTGGATTCCCCCTGTGTGATTCGCAAGCTGATTTTGGGGCCGTTCAAAAGTGACCTGAACCCGGTGGGGGTGATGTCCGCCGATTGGGTGGCGCGGCAAATTGTCGCCTTGGCGGTGCGTGATGTGCGTAATATTATCGTCACGATTAACCCATTAACCTACCTGCTGTACCCCGTGAAAGAGCTGGCGCGATCGCTCTATTTCCGCCTCTTTACCCGGTAGTCGATTCGGCCCCACACAAGAAAAACCGAGAGCTGAGCTACA
>CAZCWE010000494.1:0-3020 GCA_964502285.1 uncultured Spirulina sp.
CCGTTTGAACGGGTTTGAGCGGTGAGCCAAGAACTTGAGTTCTTGGCGGATGAAGCCCCACCTGGGGTTAAAACCCCAGGCTCATAGCCAAAGTAGGCTAACGCCCACTGCGACCGAAAATTCCAGAACCCGTTTGAACGGGTTTGAGCGGTGAGCCAAGAACTTGAGTTCTTGGCGGATGAAGAGGGCTGCTCCACTGCCCGTTTTTTTCACATTGTTTGCCCATGGGGAGCATCGTTCACAAGTTTTTCACAAGTCCTTTGTACATTACGAGAAGAAGCAAATGTAAATCACGACCCCACCAGAGTCGCTCAGGAGACTTGAATCATGTTGGCACATCAAATCAGCACCATCGAACGATTCTACGAAGTCTACTCTCAAAGCCTCAATATCAGATACCTGACACGCCAAGATTGGCATTTGGTGAACGAGGTGCAAGCCTTGCCCCCCTGCTCCGATGAAATTCAAGCAATGTTGAGCCGTCTGCTCCGGTCTGTGCAAACGGGTCGCATCCAAACGGAATTGCAAGCCGCAGCCTAAGTCTCTCCACAATGTTACGGAGTCTAGAGTGATTTTGATCACCCTAAGATGTCCCACCCCTCACCCCGTTGCCGCGATCGCCTCACATCCTTTTTTGACAAATCTCATCCTGTTGTTTGATACATATCAATGTTTTTCCCTGAGAAAACCGTGATGATAGTACCCATCAGCAAGACAACCGCAATCGGAAATTTAACCCATGCAACTTCACTTCCTCGGTTCAACCTACACGCCCCAACAGAGTGATGTGACCTCGTCTGAAACGGACACCCAGATGCGTTTTCTGGGTCGCTCCTATCGGCTGCGCCATTCTGCGGCGGCGCGTTCGCACACGTTGACCCCTAAGAAGTATCGCGGGGTTGCCTATTAAGTTGTCTTGTTAAAACTTTCCTTCCTTCTTTTCTGGTCTTACGTTTTCACCCGCCCCTGAGCAAGGCGGGTGTTTTTATTTGGGTTCTTGTTGGGTGGTGCAATGGATGCCGCCTCCACCCGCCGCGATCGCATCAATATTCAGTAGCACGATGTCGCGCTGAGGGAAGAGATCTTGGAGGATGCCTTTCGCCCGTTGATCGGCGATCGCATCCCCAAATTCCGGCAGGAGGATCGCCCAAACTCAATGCTCCCTCAACCCTCAGGGCCCGCGCCAAAACTCTCCTGTTGCCGGCAACACATCCTGTATAAAGCAGTGAAGCCGTTTGACCGCGTTGCGATTCCGTAATTTCACTGTATTGATTTGGCACGCAATCAGGCTAAAAAATAGACTGCAAGAGAAAAGGATTATTGTATTGAACAGGCTTATACTATTGCCATCTTCGCGCTATTTTTAGTCTCAAAAAAATAATTCATTTCCGGGAGACCGTTAATTCTCTTGATTCTCTTCCACAAAATTAGTGTATAACACATCACAACATATTCGTAGCACACCCGACACAATAGCAACATAGCCGTGACTCCTACAACGCCAGTGACTGACATTCTTTGGGTGATTGTTTCTGCCGGTCTGGTCTTCTTGATGCAGCCAGGCTTTATGTGTCTTGAGTCTGGACTAACACGATCCAAAAATAACATTAATGTTGCGGTCAAAAATCTCGCTGATTTTGGCATTTCCGTGACCATATTTTGGTTGTTTGGCTATGCCTTAATGTTTGGGCTGAGCCAGGGGGGAGTGTTTGGGCATACAGGCTTTTTGTTGGATTTTACGGGCAGTCCCCAAGTCGCGACCTTTTTCCTCTTCCAGATGATGTTTTGTAGCACTGCCACCACCATCGTTTCAGGGGCGGTGGCAGAACGTCTGAAATTCAAGGCCTATTTGGTCATTTCGGCGATCGCCTCTGGTTTCATCTATCCCATCTACGGTCACTGGGTTTGGAATGGGGTGGATCAGGGCAACAGTTCCGGGTGGTTGGGTCATCTGGGGTTTGTGGACTTTGCCGGGTCTACCGTTGTCCATAGTGTTGGGGGCTGGATTGGCCTCGCCGCTCTGATTGTCGTCGGGCCGCGCCTCGGCCGTTTCCCCAAAGACAAAACCCCCCAAACCATCCACGGCTCCAACCTCCCCCTCTCTGTCCTCGGCGCGATGCTGCTCTGGTTTGGGTGGCTGGGCTTCAATGGCGGCAGCACCCTGGCCCTCACCCCCCAAGTGCCCGTCATCATCGTCAATACCGTGATCGCGGGGGCCGGCGGCATGATCACCGCTGCGATCATCGGCTGGCAACGGCGCAAACTCCCCAAAGTGGAATTGCTCATCAATGGTTCCATTGCGGGCTTGGTGGCCATCACCGCCTCATGCCATGCCGTCAGCACGCCCATCGCCTTCATCATTGGTTCTGGGGGAGCCGCCATGATGATGATCGTGATTTATCTCCTCAATCGCTGGCACATTGATGATGCGGTGGATGCGGTGGCAGTGCATGGCGGGGCAGGAGCTTGGGGAACCCTGGCGGTGGGGTTCTTTGGCCAGCCGGATTTATTGGGGACTGACCTGGGACGCTGGCAGCAGATTGGGGTGCAAGGAGTAGGCATTGTGGTGGGCTTTCTCTGGGCGTTTGGCCTCACCTGGATCATTCTGGTCATTATCGATCGGTTCTTCCCGCTGCGGGTGTCTGCGGATGATGAAACCAAGGGCCTCAATGTCTCAGAACATGATGCCAAAACTGAGGTGTATGACCTGTTGGAGGTGATGGATTATCAAGCCCGCACCCAAGATCTCAGCGCCCGGGTTCCGGTGACTCCGTTTACGGAGGTGGGACATATTGCCTCTCGCTATAACCAGGTGATGACGGCGATGGAAGAGGCGATCACCCAGACCAATGCGATTGTCAACACGGCGACGGATGCGATTATCACCTTCAGCACTTCGACGTTGCGGGTGCTGTCGGCAAACCCCAGCGCCGAAACTGTTTTCCGGTATTCGGCGGAGGAACTGTTGACGCTGTCCATTGCCGATCTGATTGGTTGGTCTACGGAAACGATGAGCGATC
>CAZCWE010000495.1:0-3020 GCA_964502285.1 uncultured Spirulina sp.
GTTGCTGCTTGATCCCAGAATCCCCCGTTTTCTAAACGGGGGAGTAAGTCAATCTTGGGGTATTTTTCCCATACCCACCATCAAGTGAGTTGGGCGGGGGATGGGCGCAGCGCACTCCGGACGATTCGCACGTCCGCAGTTCCTGATGTGATCCTGCTTGATCTGAATCTGCCCCAGATGAGTGGCATCGAGTTGTTACAGATGTTGCGCAACGACCCAGCAACGGCTGATTTGCCGGTGATTGTTGTGACGGCGGTGTTGGAGCAAGAGGATAATCCAGAGTTGCAGGCGTTATGCGATGCCATTCTGATTAAACCCCTCAGCTATCTAGACCTGTGGCAAGCGTTGCAGACTCTTTTTGATCAGAAACCTGCCCCCGATTGGCAAGGGGATGATCGGGTTGCGATGCCTACGGTGCATCAGGTTGCCCAGTGGCCGGGTTTAATTGAACAGTTGCATCAGGAGGAGCAGTCGAGCTGGCCGCGCATTCTCCAGACTATGGTGATTCAGGATATTCAAGTGTTCAACGCCAAACTGTTGCAGTGGGGCCAAGACTATGACTGCCCTCAGGTTGTCTATTATGCCGATCGCTCCACGGCTTATCTGAATGAGTTTGATCTCGATGCGTTATCGAGCCATTTGCAGCAATTCCCTCAACTCCGGACTCAGGTGGAGCAGTATTGGCAGCGTGTTGGTCAGGTGTCGGATTGAGTGGGAGTTGAGCGGTTTCAGGCATCGATGAGGGTGTAGACTTTGGCTTCCCAGGGGAAAATCGGTTCGCGGCCGATCCATTCGGTGAGGATCATCCGGTCTTGGGTGACTTCCCACCAGCGTTTGTCGGGGGGAGTTTTGGGCCAGGCGTTGACGCGATATTCGGAGGTGGGGGCAAAGGGGTCGGGGGTTCCATAGTCGGAGAAGTTGGCGACGACGATCACGGCAGCTTCTCCCATGCCCCGTTGCCAGACGATGACTTGTTTGCCTTCGGTGTAGTCGATTTGGAGGAATTGGGTGTCGTTGACGGCGAGGCCGGGGGCTTGGGTGCGGAATTTGACGAGGCGGGCGACGTAGCGGAAGAGGCGTTGTCGCCAGGGGTCTTGGCAGCGATCGAAGTTGACGGGGTCGATTTGTTTGTGGTGGCTGTGTTCGTCGCTGAGGTCAAAATCGTGTTGATCGGCGAATTCGTCGCCCGCGAGGATCATCGGGATGCCGACGGCGGTGAGGAGGCAGACGAAGGCGAGTTTGAGCCGCTGTTCGAGGTCGGTGATGCCTTGGTTGAGGAGGTAGTTGTAGAGGCGTTCGTTGCCGAAGCCGCCCACATCGTGGGAGGTGAGGTAGTTGATGGCTTGGGTTCCGTCGGTGAAGCCGAGGTAACGACAGTCGATCAGTTTGCGGACGCTCCATTCAAAGCTGCGATCGCCCGCTGCCGGTTTGCCTAAAATCACCTGCCGGGCGATCTGTTTAAATTTCTCATTCCACAGACCATCGAGGCGATTTTGGTGAACGAGGGCGACGGGAACGGAGAGTTCTTCGCCAACGACGAGGAAGTGATCGTCTTCGCCACCGCGATCGCGCCAATAGGCCCGCGCAAAATCCCGGAACTCCTGCAAAAAGTCATAATTGCCCACATTATTCACGCTGTCGAGGCGCACCCCGTCGATGTGATATTGCTGTAGCCAATGGGCAATGTAGAGCTTCATATATTCGCGGGCGGGCACAAACCAATCCTTTTTGCCGGACAGCGGATGATAGCCCTCCACCCAAAAGTTGTACTTGAAGAGATCGCCGCCGAAGCCGTCGCGATCGCCCTGCTCCGGGTCATTCACCCCCCACTGCACCATGAAGTCGAGGAAATTAATATTCGTGTAGGGGTTGCCCCGCGCAAAGGCCATCACCGCATCAATGAACACGCGCATCCCCAGCCGATGGCAAGCCGCCACCAGTGCCATTAAATCCGTCATCGCGCTGGCGGCTTCTTGGCTGACGGAGCGACCGAGATCATCATCGGCGGCCAGAAAATTCGCGGTGCCGTAGCCCCATTCCAGCACATCATCACTATCCGCCGGGGGCAGCAGTTCCAAGCAGTTCACTCCCAAGGCTTTGAGGTGCGATTGACCTGCGGCGAGGGCGGGTGTCTGGGCGAAGTCGGGGGCGATCGCCTCCGGTTCCACCAACGCCAAAATATCCTTAAAACAGCCGATGCCCTTTCCCTCTTGGCCCGTCTGCGTCCAACGGGTGGGCAATTCATAGATCACCAGTTGATTATTCTGAGGCAGCGCCGTCGAAGGGTGTGCCTCGTGCCAGGTTGCCGTTGCGCCATCCGCATTACAAGCCACGAGTTTCCCGTCTTCATAGCACACCACGCTGGCCGGATCGCCACTCGCCACACCGCCTTCATTGGGGGGAATGGGCGCGAGGCGTGAAGGTCGCCGATCCACCGTGGTCGCCAAAGGATCGGTACAGTACAGAATCTCATGCGTCCCGGTGAACGGATAAGGATTGACATTTTTGACCTTAAACCAATAGCAATACACTTGCCCGTCGATCAGCCCGCAATCTGCCGCCGCCACTTCCCACAGATCGGGAAAATCAGGATTTGGGGTGAGGGGAATTTCGCGGAGTCCTTCGCGGGTGGGAATAATCCGTGCAAACAGACCCAATAACAAACGCGGGGCGGGTTCAGTGCAACCCGGTCGCCACAAAATAAAGTGGGTTTTGCGGCGCAACAAAAGATCTGGAATCATGACGATCGGCGGGTGAGGTGAGGCGTTAGCCTCATGATTTTAGGCTGGAGCTTGGACGCATCGCAATCTATTTAGATCCATTCGTTTAGGAATAGCCATGTTCCGCTAAAAAGTCGAGGGTGATGGCATCGGAAGGTGTGGCCGTTTGTGTTTTTGTCCGGAGAAATCGCTCGACATATTTGCCTAAAATGTCGCCTTCGAGGTTGACCCAACGGCCGGGTTGGAGGTGGGCGAGGTTGGTGGCGTGGTAGGTGTGGGGGATGACGGCGACGGTGAACT
>CAZCWE010000496.1:0-3013 GCA_964502285.1 uncultured Spirulina sp.
TTTGTAGGCTGTCCAGCCAGCAAGGATTACAGCAACTGGTGAATAATTCAGGCTAGAGTCATCGCAAAACCCAACCGGCTCCATCAAAATCCATCGTCTGTCGTGCGGGTATCTGCTCGCGAGCACCCCATCAAAATCTAGAGCCCTTCAACGTTTTTTCCTGTACTGAGATGTGGGATATATTGGGTTCTTTTTTCTCTGGCAAAATGAAACCACCCCGCCTTCTCTTGCAGGAGACATGATGCCCTGAGCGAAGCCGAAAGGGGCTGGGGGACGAGGGCAATCGATGTGGGAATCAGGATGAATCTGCATCAGTGAGATGCAGCCGTGTTGATCATGCCTCATCCGTTCCCAGAGATCCTTGGAATAGTGCCTATTGACCCAGTTTTTGGGTCAGATAAAAACCCTACATTACCCTCAAAAAGTTACTTCTTCTCGCCCATCAAGGACAACTCGAATTACACCGATCGCACCATACTTTGGGGGCGGGAATCGGGGCTAAATTTCGGTCATGTGGGGGGGGAAGTGACGCGGGATTTCCTGAAAGGGGACAAATCAAGATATCATAGTCGTTTAGGTTCATTCAATGTTGCAAGTCACCTTTGGAAAGGCCGCAAATACTGTTGTCAGATAGACTCTATCCTATCTTGAGCGTAGTCAGAGCGTCAGTTTAACAGGCCAGGTTGTTGTGATTGCTCGGTGATCCATCGATGGGCTGATTGCCGATTGAAGTCCCCGATTGCCGCCATCAATGAGTCATGGAGAATCTCTTAGACAAGACCGAATGAAAAGTAACGAAACATATCTCAATCACCCAACGTTCGGCCTTCTTTTCAAGGTTTGTCCGATTGAAGATAACCAAGAACTCTACACCACGCTCTACGCTCAACGTTTGTTTTTTGTGGTTTCTCAAGCGGCTCACGGGTTAGCGTTTGAGCCGTTGGGACGATCCGATGCACGGCTGTTGGTGGAAAATCGGCTGCGGAAGTTGCGGCGGATCAATGCCCTAGAAGATTATAAAGATTTGAATTTGATCTATAAGCGGACGTTTCAGTGATGGAGTGGGTGCAGTGTGTTGAATGTGTGATCCTGCTGGTATGACTTCGATCGCTTCTCGTTTAGTAATGATTCGCCAGACCTTACCCGCTGAGGTGTGTCTATTGGCGGTGAGTAAGACGTTTCCGGCGGCGGCGATTCGGGAGGCCTATGCGGCGGGGGTGCGAGATTTTGGCGAGAGTCGGATTCAAGAGGCGATCGCAAAACAGGCCGAGCTGCACGATCTACCGGATATTCGCTGGCATCTGATCGGCCACCTCCAAAGCAACAAGGCCAAAAAAGCCGTGGAGCAGTTTGACTGGATTCATACCTGCGACAGTTTGAAATTGGCGCAGCGTCTCGATCGCCTCGCGGCGGAACTGGGCAAATCGCCGAACGTGTTTTTGCAGGTGAAGCCACGCCCCGATGCGAATAAATATGGCTGGCCGTTGGCGGATCTCGCAGCGGATTTACCGCAGTTGGCCCAGTGTCAGCACCTGAAAATTCAAGGTTTGATGACGATCTTGCCCCTGGGGTTGACGGCAGCCGATACCCTCGCAGCGTTTCAAGAGACGAGGGCGGCGGCGGCGGAGATTGCGGCGACCTACGGCCCACCGTTGAAGATGACAGAATTATCGATGGGGATGTCGGGGGACTATCCGATCGCAGTAGAAGCAGGGTCAACGATGGTGCGGATTGGTCGCGGCATTTTTGGCGATCGCCCCCTAAACCCACCGACCTAATCGACAGTTTCATGGTGCAAAAGGACATTCTCCAGATATGATGATAGCGACCTTGTGATCACAAGGAATAAGGGCATTGGTATGATTAAGCCTATAGAACGGGATAGGGACCATTAAAACCATGAATATTTTTAATAAACTCAAGGATCTTGTTGGCTACAATGAGCCAGAGTATGAGTATTATGAGGAGGATATGGAGGGTAATGATTACCAAAATCTGTATCAACAGGAGAATACTCCGGCTGTTGAGGAAGACCGTCAACGCCCCCGCCGGACAAGAGATCGCTCAAGCGCGATGACTGCTCCCGAAACCCCTTCGACATCCCCTGGTTTATCATCAACCGCAACCGCAACCGCAGCAGCAAGGAGTAACGTGATAGGAATGCCCGGATCGGCAAACGGAATTTCAGAAGTCGTCGTCATTGAACCTCGTTCCTTTGAGGAAATGCCCCAAGTGATTCAGGCGCTCCGGGAACGGAAATCAGTGGTGTTGAATCTAACAATTATTGACCCCGATGAAGCGCAGCGAGCGGTGGATTTCGTTGCGGGTGGAACCTATGCCATTGATGGCCACCAAGAGCGGATTGGGGAAAGCATTTTTCTGTTCACCCCAAGCTGTGTGCAGGTGAGCACCCAAAATGCGATCGCTGCCCAAGAATTAGCCTCTCCCCTCACGTCGTCCCGTCCTGCGATGAATATTGGTACAGGTGCGCCTAACCCCAATGCTTCCTGGTCTATCGATCCCAACCGCCTCGCTCAGTAGCGTTTCGGGTTGGTTGTTTTATCTTGGACAGTTCCCTGTCCCCAAGGGTGGGGGTGCAGCTATTGCACCCCTTTCCTATTGTTGAATGGAGTGAGCAAACGGTAAGCAGGTCATGATGTATCAATTGGGTGTGATTGGCGGTGGCGTGATGGGGGAAGCACTCCTGTCGCGACTGATCGCGGAGCAGGTTTATGATCCTCAGCAGGTGATCGTCAGTGATCCGATGACGACACGGGGGGACGTGCTGCGATCGCGCTACGGCATAGCAACCACCACCAGTAACCCAGAAGCAAGCCAGGCAGAGATTTTACTCTTGGCGGTCAAACCGCAAATCCTCGGCGTTGTGCAGCAAAGTTTGGCAGAGGTGTCGCTGCCGCCCCAAACCCTGGTGCTGTCTATTTTGGCTGGGGTGACCCTCGACCGCCTCAGCCAGGTGCGCCTGGGGGTGACCCCGGAGATCAACGCGGTGTCG
>CAZCWE010000497.1:0-3007 GCA_964502285.1 uncultured Spirulina sp.
CGCTGCTCAACCCGGTTCCCCCGATAACTCAGTGCTGCGGGATATCGAAACGCGCCGCAACAGTCTCCGCCGCAATCCCATCGACACCACCGACGCCGAAGCCGAGGAAAATAATGCCCAGTGGCTGGCCTCGGTGACGGCGCAACCCCGCGCCTTAACCATTACCGGAACCTATCCAGAAGATGCCTGTTTGCGGCGACTGTCGGGCACGAGTGTCTATGGGGTGGAAGTGCAACCCGGTGGCGGGGTGGGGAATGTCAACTTGATCCGCAGTGCGGGCCATCAGATTTTTAATGATCAGGCGCGATCGCAAGTCACCAGCATGGGCTTCCCCAGCGTTAACCGCCCGACCCCCTTTAAAGTCACCGTTTCCTTCACCTACGATCGCAACCAATGCCCCAGTTTAGCCGTCCCTGCCCAACCTGAACCCAGCCCATCGCCGGATAAACCCGAAGCAGAGGCGGCTGTGGACTCGAACCCTAGCCCCAACCCCGAAGCCAGTCCTGATCCGGACACCCCCCCCGATCCGGATGCCAACGCCACCCGCGAACCCGACCCTGACGCTGCCCCCGCAGAATAACGCCATGACTACCCCGGCCTCGTTTTTAGATGATCTGCGAGCGGCACAGCCTCGCCTCCATCAACTCATCGATCGCTTTGTGGAACCCACGGTGTTGGTGGTGGGGGATTTAACCCTTGATGAATTTCTCACCGGACAAGTGGAGCGCATTTCCCGCGAAGCCCCGGTGCTGATTTTGCGCCACGAGTTGACCCGGCAAATTCCCGGCGGCGGGGCCAACGCGATCTATAACCTGGCGAAATTGGGGGCCAAGGTGAAAGCCGTGGGCCTCATTGGCAAAGATGTGCAGGGGGAAGCGTTGCGGGATATTTTTGCGGAGGCGGGGATTGAGACGGCAGGGATGGTGGTTGATCCGAGTCGTCCGACGGCGGGCCATGCACGGCAATCGGTGACGCAGCAGGTGGTGCGGGTGGATCGTAAATCCGATGAGCCCCCCAGTTTAGAGGTGCAGCTTCAGTTAGCCGCCCTGATCCGAGACCAGCAGCAGGAGGTGGATGCGGTGGTCTGTTCGGACTATGGCGAAGGGGTGTTTGCCGCGCCGGTAATTGAAGCGGCCCTCCAGCACGATCGCACGATCATCGACACCCAAAAAGGCCTGCCCCGCTACCAAGGCGCGACGATCTTCACCCCCAACCTCCCGGAAGCCGAAGCCGCAGCGGGGTATGCGCTCCCCGACACCGCCGCCGTGGAGCGGGCCAGCCAAGATTTACGCCGCCTCACCCAAGCTCAAAATATGCTGATTACGCGGGGTGATGAGGGGATGACCCTGTGCGATCGCCACGATACCCTCCAGCACATTCCCGCCTTCAACCGCACCGATGTCTTCGATGTCACTGGCGCAGGGGATACCGTCGTCGCTGCCCTCACCCTGGCCCTCTGTTTAGGGGCGACGGAATGGGAAGCCGCCGTGTTGGGAAACCTGGCCGCGAGTCTTGTGGTGCGCCAATTTGGAACCGCCACCACCAACATCGACGAACTGAAAACCGCCCTCGACACCCTTTGCGCTGAATCATGAGCTTGATCATCACCGGAACCGATACCGATGTGGGGAAAACCGTCCTCACCACCGCCCTCGTGGCCTATTGGCAGCAATATCGTGACCCCAAGGGGTTGGGCTTGCTGAAGCTGGTGCAGTCGGGCCTCGGCGATGGGGAACTCTACCGCCAACTGTTCACCCTGCCCCAAGCCCCCGATACCCTCGTGCCGTTGCAGTTTGCCGCCCCGATCGCACCGCCCTTGGCCGCTGCGGCTGAAGGTCGCACCGTGGATCTCGGCATCGTTTGGCAAGCCTATCAACAACTCCAGCAAGCCCATGATTTCGTCCTCGTCGAAGGGGTGGGTGGCTTGGGGTCACCGGTCACCGATGAACTGACGGTGGCGGATGTGGCGGCGTTGTGGCGTTGGGAAGCCGTCCTCGTCGTGCCGGTGAAATTGGGGGCGATCGCGCAATCCGTGGCCAATGTGGCCCTGGCGCGATCGCGCAATCTTCCCCTGCGGGGTATTGTCCTCAGTTGCGTCCAGCCCGTCACCCCGGAACAGTTGGCCCAATGGACTCCCATCGCCTTAATCGAATCCCTCACCCAAGTCCCCATCTTGGGAGTATTGCCCCATTTACCAGAGGGCGATCGCCAGGATGTGACCCGGTTGGCTGCGATCGCCACTCAACTGGATCTCGAACGCCTCTGGCCCCTGTGCCGCGCCACCCCAGCCGCCCGTTAACGCCAATCGTCGCGCTTAAATTCTGCTCAAATTCCCCCAACAACCGTTACACAACTTGATACAGTGAACGGATATTTATTCAATCTAGAGAGTAGAACGAGCCATGAGCGAACGTCCGATTATCCTTGGCATTGTTGGGGACAGTGCAGCCGGAAAAACCACCCTCACCCGTGGGATTGCCCAAATCTTGGGGGAAGAAAACGTCACCGTCATCTGTACCGATGACTACCACCGTTACGATCGCATCCAACGTGCCGAAATCGGAATTTCTGCCCTCGCTCCAGACTGCAACTATCTCGACATCATCCAACAACACCTCAGCCTGCTCCGCACCGGGCAACCGATCCTCAAACCGATCTACAACCACGACACCGGGCTGTTTGACCCCCCGGAATACATCACCCCGCGTAAATTTGTGATCGTCGAAGGCTTACTCGGCTATTCCACCCGCGCCATGCGAGACAGCTACGATGTCAAGGTCTACCTCGCCCCGCCCGAAACTCTCCGCGCCACCTGGAAAGTCAAGCGCGACACCCGCAAACGGGGCTACACCGAAGAAGCCGTCATCGACCAACTCCGCAAACGCGAACCCGATTCCGAAGCCTACATCCGCCCCCAACGCCAATGGGCTGATGTGGTGGTCTCCTTCTACCCCCCCGCTGACGAGTCGAGCGCCGATGACCTCTTGCTCAATGTTCGCCTCGTCCT
>CAZCWE010000498.1:0-2997 GCA_964502285.1 uncultured Spirulina sp.
GGTTCAACGAGGGCCAAGGCTAGGGAGGGCGATCGCACCACCGGCAGACCGGCCAAGCTCACGGGGGGCGGTTCGCGGCGACTGCGCCCGGCAGCGTTCACGTTGGGCGGCTCAAAAACGATCGCATAGTCAAAGGCATCAAATTCCACACCAATCCCCAGGAGATCGCGGATTTCTGCCACGGAGAGGACTCGGCCTAATTCGGGGTCTTGGCGGAGTTCGTTGGGGTTGAGACGGACAATTTTATAGGGCGATCGCAGTTCGATTTCGTCGTCACTGATCACGGTGCTGCGCACTTGCAACGCATCCAAAACGGCATCGTAGGGAATCAGCCAGTTCTCAAAATCAACGGCGGTGAATTCGTCCACTTCCCCCCGCACAAAAACCCCCTGATTGACGGCGCGATCGCCCACATTCAAACCAATGTAGGGTAAATCGGTGATCAGGTCAGCGGCGGAGGGTGGTGCAGGATCGCTTTGGGCGATCGCCAAGGGGCTAGGGTGGAAAATCAGCAGGGCCAAGGTCAGCGCTTTCAGCCCCATGTGGAAACAGCGGGCAGCATTCACAATGGGTTAGGGGATGGTAAAGGTGACACGGAAGGGGGTGCGATCGCTATTGAAATTCACCCCAGAACCCAGATATCCGGATAGCTCGTAGGTTCCAGGGGTGAGCGGCGTTTCTGTGTCATAGTCCACCGAGAGATACCGCGAATTCTCCGCGATCACCGTCGTCGCCGGGCCAATGCCCTCATAGATCATGTCGCCCTCTTTGCTGAGTGTCCAATTGCCCTGCACCCGGACGGTCGCCAGTCCCGTATTTTCCACCAAAAGCTGCAAGGCTTGAGTCTCCGGGTTGTAGCGAGCTTGGGCGGCCGTCAGTTCGTGGTCAATATCCCCCTTCCGCACATACACCGCCACCCCAATCCGAGGCACAATCGTCGTGCTGATCCTCACATCGCCATCGGTTTGTTCTTGGACGGAGGTTTGGAGGTTTTCGGTGAAGATCATGGTGCGATATTCACCATCGGGGGCGCTGGGGGGAATCCGGGCAATGAAGCGGATGCGCCGCTCGTTCGTGCCAGGAACCAGCAACTCACGGGGTGAAAAGAGCAAGTAGGGTGAGAGGTCGTTGGGGCTAGAGTCGAGAAACTGAATGCCTTCTTCGGGGTCGTAGGTGAAGGGGCTGGTATAGACACGGGCGCGAAAGTCGTTCTCGCCTGTGTTACTAATGTTGATGATGCCTTGGGCTTGGCCGCGTCTGAGTTCGGTTTGAATCACCATCGGGGAAATGCCGACATTGGCTTTGGCGTTATTGCCCAAAAACAGGAAGCTTGCCATGAGCAGGCCAGTGGTGAGAGGGCGCAAGGGGTTGATCATGGTGATGTAGCAGTGAGGGTGACAGTGTAGCTGTAGTTACCGGCGGGGAGGACACGGGTATCATTAAAGCCGATGGCGAGGGAAACATTCAGAATGGCATCGGTGTTGATGGGAAGGTCGAAGTCGGAGGAGTTTGGCAAGCCCCAGCTACCGGCTCCGGGGCTAAAGCTGCCGCCAGTGTTGAGGACTTTGGCCGTAGGAGTGTAACTGACGATCGCTCTAGCGTTGGCGGTTCCGGAGTCAAATCCAGATGGGGTGCTGACCGGGGCAATGGTGGCATCACTGATCTGGCTGGCGGTGGTGCAGTTGACGGTCACAGTGGCGGATGTGCCTACACCGCCGATCGCACTCGCCGCTTCAAGCCAGCCTTGACGCAGGGCTGGTGAGGCAAACGAGCCACTACTCCCCCCGCTAAACGTACAAGCGGCTAAAGCATCACCCCCGCTAAGGCAGAAACCCACCAGGAAAATGCTACTCAGGGGAAGACTTAGGGTGTTTAAGCAGGAACGTTTCATGGAGGATTGCAACGGTTAACCCATCTCGTATCTCGATAGTTTTGCGATTAGATGTAGATGCAGATCTAGCAAGCGAAAACCTGAGCCTACCGCTTTTTTCTATAGAGCGACAACTGTCAATGTCACTCTGTATTGATAAGAACCTGCTGGAATCACCTCGGTATCGGTGACTGTCATAGTGACTGTTATGAGTTCATCTGTAATCCCAGCATTATCAGAAATGTTGAAAAGACTACCGCCCCCCGTAGAAGTAACCGAACCGATAGGAGGGTTCGCCGTAGCTTGACTGGCCACTTCAACACCTGAATGAATCACAGGATTACCAGCATCCGCTACGGGCAAACTGATTCCAAAATTAGCCTGGCTACTACAAGTCAATGTGGCTGAGCCCTCATTACCAGGATCAGTCACAAATGTATTAAATGTGTTGTTGGTTAGAGTCCCATTCACTATATTGTCAAATGCACAGCGAGACGTAACTGTAAGATCAAACAGAACATCCACATTTTGGGCTGAGGCTTTAGGAGTTAAGGTGACAGCACCAAGAACAGCTAGGGAGCTAATCAGAGCAAAGTGACGATTCAGCACATTAGGAAGCATGAGGCACGGTAGGGAATATGAGACAGCTAACGAATAGGGGAGGACAAGAGATGACAACAGTCAAGCTGATTTAATGCCAACGCAACCGCTGGAGCAAGAGGATCATCTCAGAGGTGACTGAAGGGGACAGGGCAACCGGATCCCATCTGGATGTCCGGACACCAACGGTTGACCCCCTTCAAGCCTTGCCCCTAGGAGGATCAGTCCTTCCGATGATCACTTCTTATAGAGCAGCCGCTGTCAATGTAACTGAGAATTGATAGGTATCGGCTGGAATAGCAGCATCAGCAGTGAAGGTCATGGAAACAGATAATTCTTCATCGAAAGAAGTACCTGTCGTACCAATCACGGTCGCCGCATCAGTATCTGTAATGGGAGTAACGATAGTGGTTGAACTTACTTCACTAGAGAGAGCCGTTGAAACGAGTGTTGTTGTTCCAAGCGTTTGAACAGGAGCAGCAATCTCTAAGGTGCTGTCTCCACTAGTACAAGTCAACTGAACCGTA
>CAZCWE010000499.1:0-2968 GCA_964502285.1 uncultured Spirulina sp.
ACAAGACCCACAACAACCCCAGAGCTTATGGTGAGTAAAGCTTGCCAGGTGCGACTTTTTGCCATACGAATTTCCGTCTTTCACGCTTCTAGACATCTTGACATAATCCTGTCGTCACCGTCTGTGCTCAATTAGGATTTTTTCCCGTTGATTAATAGTCGTAATCAAATAGGGTTTGTATCCACTTCGGGGGGCGCGGAATCGGGGTTTTGAGGCGATCGCACATCAGCAACGCCACCAAATGCACCGTAAAAAGATAAATGGCACTATTAACGAGCAAAAGCGCGATCGCTGCAATTTCCACCCAGACCCGCTCCGGCTGCGCCAACAACCCCAGCCGCATCACCACCCAATCCGCCCAGGTCGTCACCTGATTAATCACATACACCCATAAATTTTCCCCCAACAAAATCGACAGCAGCCAAAATCGAAACAAAAACCCCAGCGTTCCCAACAACGTCCCCAACAGAATCGACCAATACCAACTGCTCCCCCGCCGCCACATCATCCCCAACTGCACCCCCATCAAACCGTAGGGCATCACGTATAAAATGCTGCGCGTCGGCCCCATCAGCACCGACAGCAACATCCCCGACACCAACGCCGCCATCCATGCCGCCCGCCGTCCCCGCCGTAAATACACCAGCGCGATCGGAATCGGGAAAAAGATGCGCAAAATGGGCCCCAGAGGGAAGTAATAATTAATCAGCCAAATTAAGCTCGCGGCACTGGCCAAAAATGCCGTTTCCACCATCACCAGGGGGGTGCGAGAGGTTTCAGAGGCTAACGAAAGTACGGGAGACTCCGGTTGAGTTGGGGGTAGCTCCTCATCCAAATCAACCCAATTCACATCATCGTTAGTACTGTGTGTCATTGCCGCCCTTGCCAATCGTCCGATGATCATATCCTACCGAAGCGGCCACCAGGTCACCTTATCCCGCGTCGCGCTGTAGATATCCTTTAATCCGTTGGGGTCGGCAATATAAACGCCGTCTTCGGTAACGGCACTTTTGGGAGGCTTGGCGAGATACCCTTCCTTTTGCAACCCTTTGAGCACTTGTTCGACGGTGCGCGGATTGAGTTGACAGGCGCGGGCGATCACGTCAATGGGCAAGTCCAAACAATAGAGACCGTCCGCGTTGGGTTGATTGCCCAATTCCCGCTCTTGGTAAATGAGGGCGCGGAGGAGGGCGGCGACGGCTTGGGGGGGATAGGTGCTGCAATTGAGCAGATGGTATTGAAATTTGATGCGCAATTCAAAGAGGTATTGGTAGCGATCGCGCCATTCAGCCTGTTCGTGATAGATCGCCTCAATGGCAGCCAGGGGCAGTTTGAGCACCTGAGTGGTTTTGTAGGCTTCCACCAAACTGGGAAACGCCCTTGTTGCCTGACCATGACTAAAGGGCAGATTCCGCATCCCAAAGCAACTGTAGGGGTAGGTAATCGACACAATCCGATCCAGGGGCGTGCTGCGCGTCACGATCAGCCCGTCTTGAATCACCACGTACAGCACATCTAAGTAGATATCGGGCAAGAACGCGGTATAGACCGGACGGTTAGAAAATAACGTTTCGAGGTGTAACGACTCCTGCGGCAGGTATGTCCCCAAGGTAGCCGGGGTCATGCCTCGAAATAAATAGACCTGTTCACACAGCGTCGCCAACAGAGTCGAGGCAGAAGGATTGGACATGGGCAGCAGCAAACGACCATGCCCCCATGTTCCCACACCCATTTCTATCCTTAAGGAACAATTGAGTTTACATTTGATTTGCATTGCAATACAATCAAAATACAAACTCAAAACTATCAGGCGAGAGTTTGAATCTATTTGAGGAACTTAAGATGATTCCTGCTGCCCGTCGTCTGTTTCGTCCTTGGTTGACTTTGACCGTGTTGGGATGGAGTGCGATCGCTGCTTGCACCCCCATCCCCAACGCTGACCTCGCCCCAGACTCCGCATCCGAAACCGTTGAACTGACACTGGTGTCCTACGCCGTTACCCAACGGGCCTATGAGCAAATCATTCCGATGTTTGTGCAGGAATGGCAGGCTCAAACGGGACAAACCGTGATTATTGATCAAAGCTATGGCGGGTCAGGATCGCAAACCCGCGCCGTTATTGATGGCTTAGAGGCCGATGTGGTGGCCTTGGCCTTGGCGTTGGATACCCAAGCCATTGAGCAAGCGGGTTTAATTGATCCCGGTTGGGAAACGGAAGCCCCCCAGGGTGCGATCGTGACGCGGTCGGTGGTGGCACTGGTGACCCGTGAAGGTGAGCCGCCTGTGACAGGTTGGGCAGATTTAAGCCAGGGCGATCGCGCCATTATCACCGCCAACCCGAA
Source organism: uncultured Spirulina sp. (assembly GCA_964502285.1). Classification (GTDB taxonomy): domain Bacteria; phylum Cyanobacteriota; class Cyanobacteriia; order Cyanobacteriales; family Spirulinaceae; genus Spirulina. Next base: position 2,343 of record CAZCWE010000499.1, read on the forward strand.
AACCTCCGGGGGCGCACGGTGGAATTATCTCGCCCTCTGGGGTGCGATCGCCCAAGCCGGACAATCCGACACCGCCGCTGCGGATTTTGTCGCCCAAGTGTATGGCAACGTCCCGATTTTGCCGAGAAATGCCCGCGAAGCCAGCGATGTATTTTACAAACAAGGCCAGGGCGACATCCTGATTAATTACGAAAACGAAGTGTTATTAGCCGCCCAAGAGGGCGATGCCCAACCCTACACCATCCCCACGGACTACAACATTTCAGTGGATAACCCGATCGCAGTGGTGGATGCCAATGTGGATCAGCGTGGCACAAGGGAAGTCGCCGAGGCGTTTGTGGAATTCTTGTATACCCCAGCGGCCCAACGAGAATTTGCCAAAGTGGGCTTCCGTCCGGTGAATGAAACCGTTGCCTCTGAATTTGCCGACCAATTTCCCACCATTGAGACTCTATTCACCGTGGCAGATTTAGGCGGTTGGGATACGATCCAAACTCAATTTTTTGAGGATGGTGCTGCCTTTGACCAGATGATCGCCGCCCTTGGTCAACGCTAATTCTCTCCCAAGGGCCTACTGCTTATACACAAATCCATCTCAAGAGCCTACACCATCCTTCAATCCCCCC
>CAZCWE010000500.1:0-2955 GCA_964502285.1 uncultured Spirulina sp.
CTATCGTTACGCCTTACTTAATGACATAATCCGACATCACTTCTTCCACTTGGCCGGTAGTGGTGAGGGCTTGATAAATCAACGCCGACGTTTCCGCACGGGAGATGGTTTCAGTGATGTTGAGGGTATTCACCTGGGGATAATTCACCAATACGCCCCGCTCGGCCAACGCCGCAATATACACCTGATATTCAGCGGGGATGGTGTCCGCATCGGTAAAGCGGCTGAGAATTTGTGCAATGCTTTGATCCGATGAGGTGCTGGTGTAGCCAAGGCCGCGGGCGATCGCGACCAACACATCCAACTTCGTCAACAGTTGGTTGGGATTGAAGGTCGTGGGGATATCGATAAAGCCCATGGTGTAGGCTTCTTGAATCGCGTTGTAGGCCCAGTAATCCCTTGACACACTGGTGATTGTCGTGGTTTCCCGCACCGATTCGACGCTAAAGGCTTGGCTGACAATCGAGGCAAAGTGCGCATAGGTCAAGCTGGTATCGGGCATAAACATGCCGCCCGGAAATCCGCTAATCACCTCATAGGAGGCTAAGCGCGAGATAAACGTATAGGCCCAGTAGGTGGTGGTGATGTCCGTAAACGTGACTTGGCGGCTGCTTTCAAACACCTCCACCAGGGTTTCCGAGGGACAATCGCCCACGTTACCGCTGCCGGTGGTGCCTTGGCTGAAGACGGTTGCGCTCTTTTTGCCGCGCTTGCATTTTTTCGCTTTTTTGCCTTTGCCGCATTTCCCGCCTTTGCCGTTGGAAATCACCACGTAGGCTTCGCTGTCGTCGTCAATCGTGCCGGTGATCACCGTGCTGCTCGATTGGCTGGTGACGACATCGGTGTAGTTGGTGTCGGTGGTGGACAGATACTCAAAGGTGAGTTGGCTGCTTTGGGTACTGGTGACGGTGAGGGCTCCGAGTTGGTCGCCGACCGCGATCGCATCAATGGACTCCGCTTCATACTCAATGGTTTGAATGGCGGTTTCCCCCGCTGAGAAAGAGGTCTCATCCTCAAAAATTTGGATCAAGGTCTCCGAGGTGAATTCTCCCGTGGCCGTGATGCTGCTGCCCCCCGACACAGAACCTTGGAAAAACACTTCGCAGACGGTTTCTGATTTCTTGCCTCGTTTTGCCGTTTTGGCCTTCTTAGCTTTCTTCGCTTTCTTGGCCGTTTTGGCTTTCTTCGCTTTTTTGGCTTGGCTGATTTGGATGTCCTGCGCCTCACTCAGTTCGGTACTGGTCGCGTCAAGCTCAGTTGCGCTCAGATCGCCCGATTCTAGATATTGGAAGGTTAATTCTCTCGGTTTTGACATCCGCAGATCAGCCCCGAAGCCGGGCGTTGTGGTTTCACCCTCTGGATTGTTCGGGACGGCTTGGGGAGAATCGTTGAGATCCAGGGGGGTTGTGACCACTTGAGCCAGAACGCTCATGGGCGTGGAGGCAAACCCTAAACATAAAACCAGACAACGCAAAAATTTAAAACGAGTGGAAGCGGCTTTGGTCATTACTGTTTTACCTATGGAGTGGTTGATCATGACCATCACAGACGGTGATGATTAAATTGAAATGGTGAGACCCCAATGACAAGCTGATTTCTTCTTACCACTGAACACGATGATTCAGCCGTCATCCGGAATCCTCTTGCTCTCTAATTGGGTTCATCTCAACACTTCACCCGGCCGATTGGCGTAAACAATGGCGGGTTTCCGCTGGATTGGGTAGACTCTAGCACGGCATTCCACCAACAAGAAGGGGGCGATCGCGGAGAATCGTCCCCGCCGTTTTGCGGGTTTTTCAGAGGCCGAAAAATGAATCAATTATGCCGAGGTTCTGCCATTTGATCGGGCGTAGAGCCGGGTAAAGCCGTCGAGAATTCAAGGATTTTCGCAGTGAAGATCGTAAATTCGATACCGTCAATATGCCTAATCTGAACATTATTTTTAATCCGTTTCAAGGGGTGAACCCTGTGGCGGTGCGCTTCGTTTTGGCATTCAGGATGTGAAGAAATATAGGAATATTGGGCCGGGGGTGAAGGGAGCGAGCAGGCATTGACTAAAATAATGAGCGGTTTCCACATTATTACGAGAGCCTTGTTTTGAAGGATTTGTCACGTCCGTTAACTGCTGTGGTCATCGTGCCGACGGGAATTGGAGCCGCCATTGGGGGCTATGCCGGGGATGCGTTGCCGGTGGTGAAGGCGATGGCGCAGGTGTGCGATCGCATCATTACCCACCCCAACGTCCTCAACGGGGCGCAACTCTACTGGCCCACGGCTGAAACCCTCTACGTCGAAGGCTACGGCTTAGACCAATTTGCCGCTGGCCATTGGGGCCTGCAACCCGTTCACCAAAACCGGATCGGGGTGATCCTCGATCGCGGCATTGAAGACGACCTCAAAACCCGCTTCTCCGATGTGCTGTACTTAGTACCGCTGAAAAACGGCTCGCCGGTTTACCTCTACCTGCTCTTTGAACACAAAAGCTACCCCGATGCCGAGGTCTTCTGGCAACTCTTCAAGTATATGGCCGATATTTGGGAGCAGGAGCGCAAACAGGGTCAAACGGGTCACTGGCCCATTTTGCCCCTTGTCTTCTATCACGGGCCACAACGTTGGACGCTGACCACGCAATTTGCCGAGCTGTTCGATGTGCCAGCCGATTTACTGCCCTATATTCCCCACTTCAACTATCACCTGGTTGATTTAAGCACCATCCCCGATGAGCAAATTCGTGGCACCCTCGTTTTACAGGTCGGCTTGACCTTGCTAAAATACATTCAACAAGATGAAGTAACCACCAAAATCCTGCAAATGGCCGATTTGCTCCGCACCCTGCTCCACCAAGATACCGGGCTGGAGATGCTTCACACGGTCTTGGTCTATCTCTCGCAAGGGACGGACAAAATCCCCAAAGATGATTTCGTATCGGTTTTGAAGCAGGTTTTTGAAGAGAAA
>CAZCWE010000501.1:0-2946 GCA_964502285.1 uncultured Spirulina sp.
AGGGGGATTCAGGGGGATCGATCGCAACGTAGGCCAACATTTAAACGTTATGTATCAGCAGTAGAGCCGTATAGCGGGGGAGCGGGCGCGATCGCTTTGCTGTGCCTTCTGTTAAGATCGTAAAGAATTGTGACTATCTTTGCGATCGCAATTTTCAAAATTCTGACGTGTTAAGAGCGAACGATTCAGGCTTAATTATCACTACAATTTCGCGCTATGATCGCTCCGATTTATCGCGTCCCACCCCAGAATTTACTCATTCTAAGTATATTTGCCTGAGTAGAAACGCTCATGGTATGATCAATACCGTTCAGATGACACAAAATCCTTAGTTAATCTAGGTTTAAAACAACGTGGAAAACCACAAGGGAAAACTCTTAGTGGTAGATGATGAACCTGCTGTGCGTCGCATCTTGCAGACACGCTTAACTATGGCAGGCTACGAAGTCATCACCGCTGCAGACGGAGACGAGGCTATCAGACTGTTCACAACAGAAAATCCTGATTTGGTCATTTTAGATGTCATGCTTCCGAAAAAAGATGGCTATCAGATTTGCAAAACAATTCGTGAAGATTCTGATGTTCCAATTATTATGCTGACGGCATTATCTGATGTAGCTGATCGCATTACTGGTTTGCAACTGGGGGCTGATGATTACTTAGTAAAACCCTTTTCACCTAAAGAATTAGAAGCACGCATTAGCACTATCTTTCGCCGCCTCAAACGGGGAGACTTTAAGGTTGATTATGACAGCGGCGTGATCAAAGCGGGCCATCTTTCCATTGATAGTAATCGGCGGCGGGTGTACTTATCGGATGAACTGGTGCGCCTGACTGAAATTGAGTTTAATATCCTCCAACTCCTGGTCAATCAAGCGGGTGAGCCTCTGTCGCGGGCGGCGGTGCTAGAGGCAATCTGGGGCTATGTTCCCCGCCAATCAGGGGATTTGCGTTTGGTGGATGTGCATATTTCCCGACTGCGTAGCAAGATCGAACTTGACCCGAAACAGCCGGACTACATTATTACGGAGCGGGGCATGGGCTACTCATTTCAGCGGTTTCCGACCTTGGCATCGGCGGCGAGTGCTGACCATTAGGATCACGGCCAGCGGGTGACTTTGCTTCAGTTTTACCAGTCTGTTGTGATCTTGTTTGAATTGACTGGGTTCAGAGGGGCGATCGCCGGTTTTTTAAGATGACTCCCTCGAACGATTTCGGGCGGATTCTGGTGGGTTGAATGGAGTGCTGTCGCAGGGAGATGCTGCTGATTAGCCGACGAGTAAGTTTTCTTCAGGATATTTCAATTGGCTAGGGGGATGTTCGCCTAAAACGGCAGCGATAAAGACGAGAATTCCGACCCGCCCCGTGTACATGATCAGGATCAGGATCAGTTGACTTAGGGCTGAGAGTTGGGCGGTGATGCCGGTGGAGAGTCCGACGGTGGCGAAGGCGGACACACATTCAAATAACAGGTCAATGAAGGCGAAGTTGCCGGACTCGATCAGGGATAGGGAAATCGTGGCGATCGCGATCGCAATCCCCGACCCCATCAACACCGCGATCGCTTTCAAAATGAGCGAGGGGGGCAAGGTGCGCCCATACATCACCACCTGCTCGCTGCCTCGGAGGGTGGAGCGGGTGCAGTTGAGCAAGATCCGCAGGGTGGTGGTTTTGATGCCGCCCCCCGTGCCGCTCGGACTCGCCCCGATCACCATAAACCCGATGGTGATCAGCAAGGCCGCATCTCCCATTTGCCCAAAATCGAGGGTATTGAAGCCAGCGGTGCGGGTGGTGACGGATTGAAAGGCTGCGCCGAGAAGGGTTTCTGACCAACTCAAGCCCGCGAGGGTGTTGGGGTTGCGGAGTTCGGTGATCAGGTAGGCGATCGTGCCGAGGATGAGCAGAATCAGGGTGGTGCTGGTGACGACTTTGAAGTTGAGGGAGAGGCGGGCGGTGCGTTGCGATCGCAAACTCGTCAGCCAACCGTAGCCCTCAATAATCACCTGATAGCCAATCCCGCCAAAAATAATCAGGATCGAAATCGCCACATTCACCGCCCACACGCCGCGATAGCCCGTCAAACTGTCACCAAACAAACTAAAGCCCGCATTATTCCAGGCACTGATACTGTGGAAAATCGCCAGCCACAGCCCGCGTCCTTGGCCGTAATCGGCCGCAAACGGGCGCAACATTAAAATGATCCCCCCCAATTCAAACATCAGCGTCGTCGCCACAATCGAACGCATCAGGCTGCGACTGCCTTGGACAAAGGGGCGATCGAAGGATTCTTGGATGGCGAACTTTTGCCGCAGGTCAAATTTCCGCCGCAGCACCAAAACCAAAAAGGTGGTGGTGGTCATGTACCCCAACCCCCCCACCTGAATCAGCAACAGCAAAAATAACTGTCCCCAAAAGGAAAACTGCGTCCCCGTATCCACCACCGCCAACCCGGTCACACACACCGCCGACGTGGAGGTAAACAGAGCCACCAGGGGCGAATTCCACTGACCATCCGCCATCGAGATTGGCAACATCAGCAGCACCGTTCCCACGGCAATGACGGCGATAAAGCCAAGGCAAATGGTGCGGGCAATGGTCATAGGACTCCGAAAACAGGGCGTGATAATTATTCAGGGCAGGGACAGCGCCACGCGAGTGAACCCGATGGGCGAAACCAATGCAAGATTGTGCGGGACAGAATCTTCAGAGTATAGAGTATTCTCCCGGAATCATTGTGATGATTGTGGGTGAGGGCTGAATTTTGCCTTGACTCAGAAAGTTACAGCTTGTATTATGCTTGTAGTATTACGGGACGATTCTCAGGATTCCCTCTGGACGGGATTTATCATAAATGTTACAATGCTTAACAGAAGAAACCGCTGCGAAGTGAATCCTTTGTCACAGTTCAGTATTTGTTTTTTCTTTAGATTGGATATGTTGATCGTT
>CAZCWE010000502.1:0-2932 GCA_964502285.1 uncultured Spirulina sp.
TCATCCTGACGCTGACCCTGCGGGTACAGCGCGGGGCTTCCCGCCTATTAGCTAAACAGAACATTATGTTTGATGTGAAAAAATGTTAATCTCTGAAATTCTGTAGCCATTGTTACAGAATTTCCTGTTACATTAAAAGAGTGAGGACTAAGCAATCCCTCACCAACGCCATTCTTCTCAGTCATTCGGAGGTTTCCATGAATACCCAAAATCAAGCCCGCGCGATGATGATGCGCCACACCCAAAACATCCGCAATCGCCAGCAATCCATGCTCGATCGCACCGCCGCAGAATTGGGTCTCGATCTTGACAGCAACCAATACACCAACACGATTCAAGGCAAGCCCAGTTCCGCTTCTCGTCTGAGCTATGACCGGAGCAACTCATCTATGAGTTAGGGGCGATCGCTCCCTAGGAGAGAGCCTGTCTTAACCCACTCACATCCTTGTGTTTTTTGTTCACTGTTTTATCACCGGAGATCTGTCCTATGAATACCCAAAATCAAGCCCGCGCGATGATGATGCGTCACTCTCAAAACATCCGTAATCGCCAGCAATCCATGCTCGATCGCACCGCTTCCGAATTGGGTCTTGATCTTGACACCAATCACTATGCCAACACGATTCAAGGCAAGCCCAGTTCTACTGCCAGCCTCAACTATGACCGTAGCACCGCAGCCATGAGCTAATCTCATTATTTCCTGCCACAGTTCAAGATTCAGCCTTTCGATCCTTCCCGGTGACGATGATCTTGACATCACTTCGCTTGAGCTGATGGCGATCGCATCTTGATCGACCCCCTAATCCTTCCCTCGAATATTTCTCCCCCTCAACCCAGACGTTCTCCCGTGAACGGCTGGGCTCTTTTTTGGGGACTTAGCTCCGTTCTGTATCCCCTCAAACAGCTTCAGCCCATCAACTGATCCGGCCTTGCAATCGTTAAATGAATCAGCATATCACAGGCAAATGCAGCGAACGGGAATAGGATCAAAGCAAGACAAATTATTACGGATCATTGGGATATATATGGATATATTGCAACAGCAACTAATCGCCTTGGATTGTAAAGTTGATGCATTACATAAACTGGTTGAACAGTTGAGTCATCGCCTCAATATTGTTCTGGTGAAGCTACCCACGGATCGCTTGAAGTTGGGCATAGATCAACCAGCGGCAACACCACCGCCTTTGAGTGGAACATCTGACGCGATCGCCCATGAGTCAGATCATCTTGACCCTTCGCTCCTCAGTCACAAAGATGTGCTGCCCGATACCCAAGGTTGGGATCATATTCCGGATTACAACACAACAGAACAAGCCCTGTCGCCAGAATTGCAGGTGCGTCGATTAACCGCCCAAGTCACCGCAGCCTATAACCGGATTGCGGCCCTTGAAGAGCAATTATTAGCACAACGGGGTTCCGGAACGGGTGAACAAGTATCTCGACAATCACACCGAATCAAGTCTTAAGGAAGTCTCAAGTAGATGCAGCGGGTCAGGTATCTACGCTACTGGGGCGAAGGGGCGGCAATTAATGTCATCAACTGTTCTGCATCACGGAGATTGCTAGCAACAGAGAGGATCGCGCAGGATGTTTGGCGGATCACCTGACTCAAGGCTAAAAATTCTTGGCGACGCATGGTTTTAGTCAGGAGATAGGACACGGAAGAATGGGGTGTGAGGGCTAAGAGGGCGGCGGCGGGGGTAATGGGGGTTAGGGTTGAATGACGATGCGATCGCGGCCCTAGGATGTAAATGCGCTGCAAGGGGATCGGATCGCGTTGAAATTGTTGTGAGGACTGGGTGAGATCAAGATATTGTTTGTCCCAGGTGGGGTGCGTGGGGACAATCCGAGGCAGAGCGTCTGGCCTGCCGTAGAGCAGTTCGACGGAGGAACGCCACAGACGCAGGCGGGGGTAACCCGGTGCAACGTGGGGCGTTTGGGGTTGGTGAATCACCGCTACATCGTCACTCAGGACGGGATAGCCGGCCTGGGACAACAATGCAGCGGTGGTGGATTTTCCGGCACCAGCGGAACCGACAAAGGCGATCGCCCCCTCGCCCATCTGCACGACACTGCCATGGAGGCATAAAATCCCCTGCCAGCGCAAAAAGAACGCCAACACCGGGCCGACGAGATAGGTCACGGTATCGTCGAGCGTCAGCGGTGCTGACCAAGTGGCTCGAATCTGCGGGGGAGACAGGGTGAGCCAAAAGGTCGTCCCATCGCCATAGCGAAACCAAAATTCAGATCCGAGCAAATTTGCCCAGACAATTAAGCTGGGCTGGCCGTTGTCCTGATGGGCGGGACTTTGGTAGTACGGAGCTGCCTGAGGCAGAGGGGGAAAGGGCTCTGCTTCGGCTTCTAGGTGGATATGAAGGTCAGGGGAGGGGGCAGCCGTGGTGGTGAGACCGGCGATCGCAACATTACTCGTCACGGTCAACCCATACAGGCTATACCCATACATTACGCCGTTTTATTGGGTGCAAATTCATTCTGGCTCATGCCTGACCCATCTAAAGCCCCTGTGCCCGGCACATTCTGGGTCAAGGTTTTGATGTCGCCGTAGTGGTGAAGTTGGGGAGAATGGTAGGGTTGGCGAAAATTGGCTGTGACTGGGTTTAGGTTAGACATAATGGCCGTTACTCTGGGTTTGCGTTGGGTGAGTACTATAGGTTTGTGATAACAAATTCTCGGATGAGCGAAAAGTGAAATTTTTCACAAGCGGGGATAGCATCAACGGGGAAACATTAAATCACGGGGCGGGCATTTGCATATAGGCAATTCTGGGCAACGTGATCGGTGAGATCCAGTAAAAACGCGGAATTGAATCAGGGGTTTAGCGGAATCCAGCACACTATTCTCAGGGAGCTGTGCGGATAGTGAGGTCAAATCCGCTGTGATTCAACTCCATTATCCTGCATTTGTCCCA
>CAZCWE010000503.1:0-2902 GCA_964502285.1 uncultured Spirulina sp.
GACGGTGTAGCTGTCCCGATCAAAAATTTCGTCGGACGTGTCATCGCCATATTTCAAATTCAACTCAATATCGTAGTCACTACTGCCATCCTCATCAATGGCTTCAAACATCGCCACAAAACCGCTATACCGCTGCGGCACCGGCACAACCCAATCCGTATTCCAATTATTCCGCACCCCCAACCCAAACGGGCCGGTCACCGTGGGCACTGAAATCCGCTTTTCCACCGTATTCTGTCCCGCCTGTCCCCCCACCACGGCCAACCGCATACAGGTTCCCACCTCCACCAGGGGCGGCGGCGGCGTGGCCGATGTGCGACAACCCACGACGGCGGCCGTATAGCGATTCCCGATCGCTTCATCTCCCACCCGCACATTGACTTGATAGGGTTGGAGGTCTTGGCGGGGTTCGGCGGTGATGAAAAAGACCTCGCCTTCGGTTAAATCGGTGGAGCGGCGATCGTAGACGTCATCATGTTCATCATCGCCATATTTTAAATTCACTTCGATGTCGTAATCGTCCGTGTCTTCGGGTGCGATCGCCACAACATACTGTTGATAGATTTCTGTGGTGGGAATTTCCCAATCAGTGTTGAAATTGTCACGGATAGTGATGCTCGGTAATGGCCCCGGTAATGGAATCGGAAAACTGGGATTGCGGGGCGTTTTTTCAACACTTGTCCCCTCGCCGCCCACCACATTCAGGGCCACCGATTCTGTGCCAGCGGGGCAAAGGTCATCAATGGACTGATTCATGGATTGTGCGATCGCACCTGGGGAAGCGAACACATTTAACCCACTCAGAGTCAGGAACAACAGCGAAGAACTGAAAGCACCGTATCGTTGCATAAGAACACCCCATAATTCATCCATGGAACAAAGAGTTTACAGATCACGTTACAGACCAAGACGGTGTCTGTGAATCACTGTGCTAGACTCTTTTTTTTCAGTTAACGAAAATATCCTGTCAAGGGACTTCATTCAGGGCCAAAATTTCTATTGGCCTAGGCAAAATCGCGGCATCATCCCCTCAATTTGTCGCAAATTGTGGGAGACTCAATCGATCACTCCTAACGGTCTGGACGCTGCAAGGTTAACCATTGAAACACCTGATCAGCGGTTAACGCCAATTCAATCCCGGCCAAACCCGGCAAGCGATCGCCCCCTCGGTAGAGATGCAAAACTTGGGGCGGGTGAAACACAAGAATGCCACGATCTTCAGGGTCAATGAGCCATCCTAACTGCGTACCGTGGGCCAAACAAAAGAGGATGCTATCAATGACCTGAGTTGAGGATTGACCGGGCGATAAAATTTCGATCGTCCAATCGGGGGCGTGGGGGATGGCTCCGGCTTGGAGTTCGCCGGTCTCGGTGACGGGAATCTTTGACCACTGTAAGACAGCAATATCAGGCACGAGGGAGCGATCGCCAAAGGTGCAGCGTAATTCTGGAAAGGCCACCGCGATGCCCATTGCTTCAGCGACATCATTAATCGCCGTGGCGAGTTTGAGTTGAAGGCGAGAATGGTGAGCGTTGGGGGTGGGCTTTTGCTGGGCTTGGCCGTGGTGATATTCCCAAGCGGGGGACGCTTTGAGGCTGGGCAGTGCCAGGAATTCAGTGAGCGAAAGGGAGGCGACAGGAGCGCGGGTCATCACGATTAACCGGGGGGATTTTTGGGCGTATTCTAACATTGCCCATTTGGGGGTAGGTTGAAAGGGATGACCCTATGGAGTTTGACCGATGACCGATACCCAAAAGACGACGGGTGCTGAGGCTGTGGATGCAGCGATCGCCCAAGGCCTCGATCTCGACGGCAGCCCGATTCCAGCGGCAAAATTGCAACTGTATACCGATGTGATGGGGTTAGAAGGCGATCGCCAACGTAGCGGCGTCAGTAATACAATGCGATCGCGCATTGTCCGCATCGGAACCAAACACCTCTCCCAAGCCCACCTCAACCAATGCCTGCTCGATGCCGATTTTGCCCCTCTCAAGGAAAAAGAAGTGCTGTTCTACTACGGCGGCAATTGACGCTCATCCCGCTAACGCTTCGCGTATAGCAGGAGATTACCCATTCACAGAGTCTTAACTAATCAATGGGAGTTGTTGCATAATAATGACCTAGGCACAGCAAGGCTTATCGCGTTTACCAATGTCCAAAATTGCCAAATTTCTTGGATCGTAATCCCTGAAAGCCTTACAGGGCAAGGCATTTTTTGTGCAACAACGCCACTAGAATGCAAAACATTCCCCACCAGAACCTCGACCAGGGCATTTTTAAGTTAACGTCCACGATACGCCCCACCGCAGACGGAGAACTAGTACAAAACTGGTCGCCGTGCGATCGCACGAGCTTAGCCTTCTTGAATCGCCCTCGCAACCCCTCATGTGCTCCCGTTGGTCGCGGTCTTGCTACATCCCCCCTAACCCTTCGGGTATAGGCGGAGCACGGCAATACTCTCTGGTAGACAATGCCCTCTTCGATCACGAATTAGCTAATTTAACGCATCCCTATCTTGACCAAAACCAATGGGTTTCAAGCCTCGCCCTTCTAGGGCGACTTTTTTGATAGACTTGCTCTGGGTTGAAATCCCCATCTCAGTTTGCAGTCGATATACACGCACCAAGCGTTGAAACCGAGCCTGAACCGGTAAGAGAGAAAGAGCAAAGGGCAATGGTTAAAATCCAACCTGGAGACAATCGATAAAGTGTTCAATGAGAATACTTTAGAACAATAGAATCAAGTCGCGGGAGGGCATTCCGAGACTCAAAACGGACAGGGAGAGAGTGTAAGACCCCGATGGGGGCTGTTCTCAACGAGCTGTCTACCCGTCAGGAAGTCGGTCGTTCGGCCCGCTAGACTGGGAATCCCCACGCCTTCAGGCTGGGGAGGATGTCAACT